>JAUVKB010000044.1 GCA_030596405.1 Deltaproteobacteria bacterium | reverse complement strand
CATGAAACCTGATTTGTCTGCCCAGTTTTACCACATCGATATCATTAAGATTTTCTCGCATGTTTTCTGCAAAAACAACAACATGGGGCACGCCGGTATTTACACTGTTAACGGATAAAGAACCATTATCAAGTCCCAGGGTATAATCTGCCATAAAATTTTCAGGATCTGTCAATTTTACCTTTACCCTGTCGTTAATCACCCGGGCGTAAACAATTCCGGCTCCGGTCTCAAATGACATATCCGACCCGGCTATGCCGGCCAGACATGCAAAACGGGCGACACATCTTGCGCCGTTTCCGCACATTTGGGCGCTGCTTCCGTCAGAATTATAAAATCGCCATTTAAAATCGACACCGGTTGCATTTTCAACAAGTATCAAACCGTCCGCACCCACTGACATTTTTCTGCGGCACAACTTTACGACAAAATTTTGAACATCCTTTTCACCGACAATTTTCATCCTGTTATCGATGACAATAAAATCGTTTCCACTGCCGCTTAACTTGTAAAAAACAATAGGCTTCATAAATTTGATAGATCCGTTAATATACAAAATCTATATAATCTGAATCGTCACTTTTTATGCCGTAATCTGAAAAAAGGATGACCTTGTAAACATACCTGTAACCTTTTTCCAGAGTCTCAACATATTCGGCCCTGTATTTTTTTGATTCTTTCAAGCTTTCTACTTGAATCGGAATATCGGCAATTTTTTTAAACCTGACCGGACAATCCTTGCAATCAGATCCTGAAATAGTTTTTGATCTATACACGGCAGATTTTGCCAAAACCGGACATTTCTTATTGCCTTTTAATTCAGGAATCGTCCAGAAAAGTTTCAGCCTGTCCCCGTCTATATCCGCTCTTAAATTTTTGACTGCCGGAGGCGGCACATGATGAGGCGGAACAGGCGGAGCTTTTTTCCCGCATCCTGAAAATAAAAAAACAAAAACAAACAGAACCGAAAATCGGAATGCCGCGTTTTTATTAAAACTGTTTAACAATTTTAAGCCGTTTATTTCTTTTTATCTACAAAACTTTTTTTTCATAATAGAGTCTTTTTTCAGCCTTTTTTATGGCATCCATTACATTGGCCGTGGCAGTGCCGCCAAAAGACATTCTCCTGTCGATCATCTGTTTTGTGGTTAAAAAATCAAAAATGTCTTCTGAAAAAAGCGAAGAAAAAGATTTTAATTTTTCTAAAGAGAGTTCATGAAGCTCTTTATTCATAGACAATGCATAGCTTATCGCCTCGCCGACACAAGTATGTGCTTCCCTGAATGTCAGCCCCCGCGTTGCCAAATAATCAGCCATATCCGTAGCGTTTAAATATCCGAAAGAAGCTGCTTTAAGCATCTTTTCTTTGTTTATCTCAAGCTTTGGAAGCATTTTTCTATAAATATATATACATGCTTTAAGTGTATCTACTGTGTCGAATAAAGGCTGTTTATCTTCCTGCATATCACGGTTATAGGAAAGGGGTAATGATTTCATGATAGTTAGAAGAGATATAAGGTTGCCGAATACACGGCCGGTTTTCCCGCGGACAAGTTCAGGCACGTCAGGATTTTTCTTTTGAGGCATAATACTGCTTCCAGTAGCAAAAGAATCCGGCAGACCGATAAAATTAAATTCAGATGAAGACCAGAGAATATGTTCTTCCGACATGCGGCTGAAATGCACCATGCAGATACTTGCCGCTGATAAAAATTCCATTATAAAATCCCTGTCAGCCACAGCGTCGATGCTGTTTGCAGAGACCGCCGGAAAGTCAAGCAGTTTTGCCGTGTAATCCCTGTCAATGGGAAAAGTCGTCCCTGCCAGAGCAGCGCTTC
Organism: Deltaproteobacteria bacterium; assembly: GCA_030596405.1. GTDB lineage: Bacteria > Desulfobacterota > Desulfobacteria > Desulfobacterales > JAUVKB01 > JAUVKB01. The sequence continues at coordinate 10,681 of JAUVKB010000044.1, read as the reverse complement.
CAAGAGGCATTACGTTTGTATGTTTTAAGCATTCATTAAACCTGGCCAAATCTCTTGAAAACATTTCATAATAGGCCATCAAATGGTGTGCTAAAAGGACCGGTTGCGCCCTTTGCAAATGGGTATATCCAGGCATAATCACATCGATGTTATTCTTTGCAATCTCTACTATTGAACTTTTCATGCTAATCAGGTCGGTTATGATATTTTTGATCTCGTCTCTCATATACAAACGGACATCGAGAGCTACCTGATCATTTCTGCTTCTTGCAGTATGAAGCTTCTGTGCAATTTTTCCCACTTCCTGGAGCAACCTGGTTTCAATATGCATATGGATATCTTCCAGGCTGTCATCAAATTCAAAGTTTCCACGCTCTATCTCTCTTTGTATTTTGGCGAGCCCCTGAATAAGCAGTGAAGACTCCTCTTCAGAAATAATAGATGTTTCGGCAAGCATTTTACAGTGAGCAATGCTGCCCTGCACGTCATAAACATAAAGCCGTTTGTCAATATCAATAGAGGAAGTAAAACGTTCCACGCTTATATCGGTCTTTTCTGAAAATCTTCCATCCCACGGTTTTTTATGCATTTTTTCCCCTGCTCTTTTTACCGATCATGTTTTCTATACGTAGTCTTAGCGCATTTAATCGTATAAAACCTTCCGCATCTTTCTGGTTATAAACGCTTTCATCTTCAAAAGTGGCAAAATCTTCACTATAAAGAGAGTTATCGGATTTTCTTCCTGTGACGCGGCAGTTTCCCTTATAAAGCTCAAGGCGCACGACCCCTGATACATTTTCCTGTGTCCTGTCTATCATGCCCTGCAAAAGCTTCATCTCCGGAGAAAACCAGAAACCGTTATAAACAAGCTCGGAATACTTGGGTATCAGTGAATCCCTTATATGCATGACTTCCCGATCCATTGTAATCGATTCTATGGCCATGTGGGAGGCTCTCAATATGGTGCCCCCCGGAGTTTCATATACACCCCTTGATTTCATGCCTACATAACGGTTCTCGACAACGTCCTCCCTGCCTATACCGTGTTTGCCGCCAAGCACGTTCAATCTCTTTAATAAATTTGCCGGTGTCAAATCCTGGCCGTCGATGGCGACAGGGTCGCCCTGTTTAAACTCTATCTCTATTATTTCCGGCACGCTGGGAGCATCTTTGGGAGAAACAGACAGGGTAAACATATCATCAGGGGGCTTTTTCCATGGATCTTCCAGAACACCCCCTTCATAACTGATATGAAGAAGATTTCTGTCTGTGCTATAGGGCTTTGACTGCGTCGTCGGCACCGGTATGCCGTGTTTTTTTGCAAACTCCATCAGGGCGGTGCGGGAGTTTAGCGTCCATTCACGCCAGGGAGCAATTATTTGTATATGTGGATCTACGGCAAGATACGTCAGTTCAAACCTTACCTGGTCGTTCCCTTTGCCGGTGGCCCCGTGGCTTACGGCATCCGCGCCTTCGATTTTTGCTATCTCCATCTGCCGTTTTGCGATAAGAGGTCTGGCAAGGGATGTGCCTAAAAGGTACTTGCCTTCGTAAATGGCATTTGCGCGAAACGCTGGAAAAACATATTCCCTGACAAAAATTTCCTTAAGATCATCTATATAAACGGATTTGGCCCCGGTCTTTAAAGCTTTTTCTTCTAAATGATCCAGTTCCTCTTCCTGGCCGATATCAGCGGAAAATGCAACCACCTCACACTTATATGTTTCGATAAGCCATTTTAAAATTACGGAAGTATCAAGCCCGCCCGAATAGGCCAAAACCACCTTTTTTATATTATCAGACACAATAAATATCTCCTTGTCGTCACCCTGTCGTAATTAATTGGACTATATCACGAGTTTGTCATAGATCTGTTGCTTATTAATATTTCCAGGATCGCCTTATGCATATGAAGTTTATTTTCAGCCTGCTCCCATATCACCGAGCAAGGGCCTTCCAGCACGGCCTCACTGATCTCTTCACCTCTGTGGGCAGGCAGGCAGTGCATGACGATAACCTCTTTTGAAGCCTCTTTTAAAAGATCCTGATTCACCTGAAAGGATTTAAACACCTGTTTCCGCAGTACGGATTCACTCTCTTTGCCCATGCTGGCCCACACATCGGTATAGATTACGTCTGCATGCGCTGCCGCTGCAAAGGGGTCTGAAGTTATCTCTATACTGCCGCTCCCTTTTTCAATGGCAGCATCAAGTATCGCGCGATCAGGCAAATACTCTTGGGGACATGCCAAAACAAGGTTTAAGCCCAAAACAGACGCTGCGTTTATCCATGAATGTGACACGTTATTGCCGTCTCCCACCCAAACCATCTTAAGGCCTTTATAACCTTTTTTAAACTCTATCACGGTCATGAGATCGCTTAAAACCTGGCATGGATGATAAAGATCGGTAAGAGCGTTAATTACACTTATTGAAGAATATTTTGCAAACTCTGCCAGCAGATCCTGAGAAAAGGTGCGAATCGCCAGACCGTCAAGGTATCTTGAAAGCGCCCTTGCCGTGTCCTTGACAGGCTCATTTCTTGCCATCTGGGTATCTGAGGCAGCTATAAAAATAGCCGTTCCCCCAAGCTGGGCCATTGCCGTTTCAAAAGAAAGGCGGGTTCGGGTCGAGGGTTTGTCAAAAACAAGACCTAATGTTTTCCCGGCAAGAGATGTTTCAACAATCCCTTGTTTATGCCTTTTTTTAAGTTCAAACGCCCTGTTAAAAAAACATTCAAAATCTTCTTTGTTAAGATCTATGAGCGTGAGTATATCTTTTTTCAATTAGACCCCTCAATTTATAGTATCTCATCTAAACATTTTATTAATGCATCTATTTCAATCTTTTCTATGATAAGAGGCGGAATAAAACGTAAAATATCATCCTGGATGCAGTTTATAAGAAATCCTTTTTCCATGCACGCCTTTACAATAGATTCTCCCCTTATCGAAAGTTTCATTCCCAAAAGCAGACCTATCCCGCGTACATCTAAAATTATTTCATGCCTGTTTTTAAGCCACAAAAGCCTTTCCTTAAAATATTCTCCCAGGCTTAAACAACGCTCCACTATCTTTTTTTCCGTAAGTTCCTTTATGACTTCAATAGCTGCCGCGGTAACAATAGGTGACCCCCCGAATGTTGAAGCATGGGAACCCGGCCCGAACGCTGCTGCCACGTCTTCTTTGGCAAGCATCGCTCCTATGGGCAATCCATTTGCAAGGGCCTTGGCTAAAGTCATAATGTCCGGTTCTATGCCGAAATGCTCATAGGCAAAAAACTTGCCTGTCCGCCCTATTCCGGTCTGAATCTCATCAAAAATAAGAAGCGTGCCTGTTTTGTCACAAATTTTCCGAACCGCCTCAAGGTATTTGAAATCCGCACAGCGCACACCCCCCTCTCCCTGAACAGGTTCCATCAAGACAGCGCATGTTGACGGATCAATCTTTTTTTGCAGCGCCTTGATATCATTAAACAAAACAAAATCAAACCCTTCAAGAACAGGTTCAAACCCTTGTCTGATCTTTTCCTGGCCAGTAGCCGAAAGCGCAGCCATGGTGCGGCCATGAAAAGATTTCTCCATGGCAATTATCTTAAATCGTCTGTTTTCCCCTTTTTCATAGAAATATCTTCTGGCCAATTTAATTGCAGCTTCGTTTGCTTCGGCCCCGCTGTTGCAGAAAAAGACCCTGTCTGCAAATGAATTTTCAACAAGCCATGACGCAAGCTCAACCTGTGGAACGGTATAGTACAGGTTTGATACATGGAAAAGTGCATCAGCCTGCATGGCAAGCGCCTCTGAAATCCTCGGATGTGCATGCCCCAAATTGCATACGGCTATACCTGCAACAAAATCGGTATAGGCGCACCCTTCAATATCCCACAAGGTAGCAGCCTTACCCCTGGTAAATACAATGGGAAACCTTTTGTAAGTTGCGGCAAGTACCTTGTCGGCTCTTTCCATTATATTTTGGCTCATACTTGATCGTCCTTTTCCAACCCGATTCTTAAAAATCAGGTCTTATACCGTGACTTCCGTCCCGATACCCCTGTCTGTAAAAAGCTCCAGCAATAACGCATGGCGCTTTCTTCCGTTTATGATATGCACCTTTCCGACACCGTGTTCCAGCGCATCGATACTGCATTCTATTTTTGGGATCATCCCTCCTGAAATTGTTTTTTTTTCGACCATCTTTTGTATCTTTTTTTTGTTGATTGAAGAGATCAGAGAACCGGAGGAATCAAAGATGCCGTCAACGTCCGTTAAAAAAATAAGCCGTCCCGCAGCAATAGCCATGGCAATACTGCTTGCCACAAGATCGGCATTTATATTATAGGTCTCACCGGAATTCCCGGCGCCTACAGGAGCAATAATCGGAATAAAACCTTTTTCCGTAAGAGTATTAATTATTTCAGGCCTGACCTGAACAACCCTGCCAACCAGCCCGGGATCGATAATTTCCGGTGGCTTATTTTCATCTTCCCGATAAACAATTTTAAGCTTTTCCGCCAGGATAAGCCCTCCGTCCTTGCCGCTTAAACCAACCGCCCTGCCGCCCTGCTGATTTATCTGAGCGACAATCGCCTTGTTTACTTTGCCGCCTAAAACCATTTCAACCACGTCCATTGTCGGCGCGTCCGTAAGACGCATCCCCCGCACAAACTTTGAACGTATCCCCATCTGTTCAAGCACCAGGTTAATCTGAGGGCCGCCCCCGTGCACCACAACCGGATTTAGCCCGACAAATTTCATCAGGGTTATATCACGGGCAAAATCTTTCTTTAACTGCTCATCAACCATGGCATGACCACCATACTTGATCACAATTGTCATGCCTGAAAAACGGCGTATATACGGCAAAGATTCAATGAGTATGTCGGCTACGTTTGCGGTCATTATCTGCTCTTAGTTTACACCCTTACAAAATATATCTGCTTAGATCCTCGTTGTCTTTTATATCCTTTAGTTTTTCTTCCACACACTTTTTGTTGATAACAATCTTTTTTTCCTTTACATCAGGCGCATCAAAAAGGATATCTTCAAGAAGACATTCCATTATGGTATGAAGCCTTCTTGCCCCTATATTTTCCGTCCGCGTGTTGACCTCCTCTGCTATCCTTGCGATATCGGCAACAGCAGCATCATCAAAACTCAAATCAACGTCTTCGGTTTTTAAAAGAGCCGGATATTGCAAAAGCAGCGCATTTTTCGGTTCGGTCAATATTCTCACAAACTCTTCCCGGCCAAGAGAATTAAGCTCCACCCTGATGGGGAATCTGCCCTGGAGTTCGGGAATCAGATCCGAAGGCTTGCAAGCATGAAAAGCGCCCGAAGCGATAAAAAGGATATGATCCGTCTTAACATGGCCGTACTTGGTCATTACCGTAGAACCTTCCACAATCGGCAAAAGATCGCGCTGAACCCCCTCTCTTGATATGTCGGGTCCGTGTCCACCGCCCTTTTCCGCAATTTTGTCGATCTCATCTAGAAATATTATCCCTGTATGCTCAACCTTTTCAAGTGCCCTGCTCACAACCTTGTCCATGTCCACAAGATTCTGGGCTTCTTCCTGTGCTATGGTCTCCATGCCTTCGGGCACTTTTATTTTTCGCCGCCTGGTATTTTTCGGCATCATACTCCCGAACATATCTTTAAAATTTATCCCCATCTCCTCCATGCCCACATTGGAAAAAACCTCCACCACAGGCATCACCCGTTCGGACACGTCAAGATCCACGTCTCGATTATCAAGCTTGCCGTCACGAAGCATTTTGCGAAGTTTCTCCCTTGTTGAAGATGACTCCTGAATCGTGTCATGAAGCGGTTCAGCGTGCATCTCCGTAACATTTTCAGGCAGATGCGCATCTTGTGTTTTCGGTTTGGGAAGCAAAAGATCGAGCATCCTTTCTTCCGCTATCTCCCATGCTTTTCCCTTAACCGCCGCCTGTTCTCTTGATTTAAGCATATTAACCGTAAGTTCCACGATGTCCCTTATCATTGACTCAACATCCCGTCCTACATATCCGACCTCGGTAAACTTTGATGCTTCAACTTTAATAAACGGCGAATCGGTAAGTTTAGAAAGCCGCCTTGCAATTTCAGTTTTTCCCACACCTGTCGGACCGATCAAAATAATATTTTTCGGGGCGATCTCGTCACGAAGATCTTCAGGGACCTGTTGTCTCCGCCACCGGTTCCTTAATGCAATGGCTACAGAACGTTTTGCATTGTCCTGGCCTATAATATACTTGTCAAGTTCTTTTACAATTTCAGAAGGTTTTAAATCACTCATATCCGATCATCTCTCAACTTGCTCAATTTATTTATAATTCTTATTTATAATTCTTCAACAGTCACAACGTCATTGGTATAAATACACATAGATGCCGCAATCCTCATGGCCTCTTTGACTATCTGCTTTGCATTCAAGTCGGAAAATTTTACAAGGGCGGTTGCCGCGGACTGGGCGGCGACGCTTCCCGATCCTATGGCAATAAGGTTCTCATCCGGTTCAATCACGTCACCGTTTCCGGACACAAGAAACATCAATGATTCATCAACGGCTATCATAAGCGCTTCAAGACGCCGAAGATACTTGTCCGTACGCCAGTCTTTTGCCAATTCAACAACGCTGCGGGTCATGTTGCCGTTATAACGTTCAAGTTTTGTTTCAAAACGGTCAAAAAGGTTTAATGCATCAGCAGTTGCGCCGGCAAACCCGACAATGATTTTATCGTTATATATCCGTCTTACCTTTTTTGCCTTATGTTTTATAACGGTACTATCAAGAGTCACCTGTCCGTCTCCGGCGACTACGACTTTGCCTTTATGTCTTACGGCAAGAATTGTTGTTCCACGAAAATTCATTGTTTTATGGCCTTTTTTCATCTTCTGGGGTGGGCTTTATCATACGTCTCCATTAGTCTGTCAATACTTACATGTGTATACTTTTGTGTGGTTGAAAGGCTTTTATGCCCCAAGAGTTCCTGCACGACCCTTAAATCCGAACCTGCATCCAACATATGCGTCGCAAATGTATGTCGCAGGGCATGGGGTGAAACAGGCGACGGCAAACCGCATTCTCTTACTATTTTTTCAAGGATGCGACCGACCGACCGGGATGTAAGGCGACCGTTGTTTTTATTTAAAAAAAGCGGGCCGTCTTCATCAAAGTGTATGCCGGACTTAGGGTGTATGCCGGACTTGCCGCATAACCGCTTTCGATATGCCTTTATGGCATTTAAAGCCTTGCTGCCTGTCGGCACGATACGTTCCCTGCCGCCTTTTCCAAAAACACGGATTACAGACCCTTTGTCATCCACGTCATAAACGTTCATACCGACCAGTTCCGACACGCGTATCCCGCTCGAATAGAGAGTTTCAAAAATCGCGCGGTTTCTCAGCCCGAGCAATGTATCGGTCTTTATGGAATCAAGCACACGGAACATGTCGTCAACAGGAAGATAAACCGGAATTGTTTGCTCCTGTTTTGGAGTCAGGATCGAATCTGCAGGGTTGTCTGAAATAATGCCGCACTTAACCAGATGTTTGAAAAAAGAGCGCAGGCTGGAAAGTTTTCGCGCTATGGTCGATTTCTTGTTTTTCTTGTGTAAAAACCCCAGATATCCTCTAATCGTCAAACTGTTTATTGAGCCGTTTTTTATGCTGTTTTTCAGGCTATTTTTAAAATCGGCAATTTTATCCGCACCGGATATATCCGTATCGTTCTTTTTCCCGACAAATCCGCTTTCAACAAGAAAAAAGACAAACTCGTTTAAATCGTGCAAATATGCGCGGCATGTGTTTTCAGAATACCCCTTTTCAGAGGAAAGAGATTCTACAAAAAATCCGATTAAATCGTTTTGGTCGTTTGGGGAAAGCAAACTCATCACCTGATCCTGTCAAAACCTGATCCCGTCAAATCTTATAATTGTTTTAAGTTCGCTCCAGGAACCAACCTCTATAAAGGGATGATTTTTCCTGTTCCACGGCTGCCTGAAAAGTACAGGCGTGATACCGGCTTCATCAAGAAAAAAACACGTCTCAAGCCTGTCTTCCACAAAATGGGTAACACCCCTTTCCAGAAGAACTTCAGTTTTCCCTTCAAATGTACCGGTTGCAACGACCTCAACCGAAACAGGATCAAGAGGCAAAGTCTTTATTATCCATTCACGTATCGGATCGGAATAAGACCTGGCCGTTACAAAAAGAATCGGGCCGCATTTTCTGCCTAACCTGGTTAAAACTTCGGATGCTCCCTCAATAGGCTTTAAGATCGCAGAATAATTTCCAACCTGTATCCTGTTTAAAATTTCCTCGATGATACTTGGGTCCATATCTAGGCAATCTTCCAGGCTGTAACAGGTTATGTCTTCGCTTTTTATATTATCGATATCATAGTCATCACGAGCTATATCGATAAACAAAGTCATGATATCTGCAAGCACACCGTCTATATCAAATGCCATGGAAGACGGATTGATCATAATTGCACCTTTTTTCTAAGCAGCCCTTCTCGTTTTTTTCTTCATCCGGATATAACGTCGTTTATAAAGTATTGCCTTTTTTTTGTCATCCGCGTCAAGCGCTGCTTTGTAATCCATCCTTATTGTTTTCATCTTTTTCTTGAGTTCACGCGTGGAAGATCCCTTGCCTTTGCCTGAATCATCTGCAATGCCCTTTGCCTGCTTTACAGCGCTTACCAGCTCCTCCTTGTTCATTCCATGAACGCCCGTGATCTCCGGAATTTCCTTTGCCAATTCCCTTAATTCCTTGGCTGTCATCTTCTCAAGAGGTTTTTCTTTGGCTTCCTTTTTCTTCTTACCCATTTTAAGGCAAATCTCCTTCAGTTGTCAGTTAATTATAAGATATTATTACTAATAATATTTTAAACAGATATTTATAAACCATTTTCTTTAGCCATGTCAACATTTAAACTCGCAAGGTAGTCCCTTCAATCCCTGACGCAAGCTATGTTTCTTCTTTATTATCCAGCATCTTTAAAATTGGCCTGACTAGCTCTATCGGGAACGGAAAAATAGTTGTTGTATTTTGTTCAGCAGAGATCTCGCGCATCGTCTGGAGATATCTAAGCTGCAACGCCATAGGATTTACTTGAATAATTTTCGCTGCCTCGGATAATTTTGCTGCAGCCTGGAATTCGCCCTCTGCGTTGATAACTTTCGCGCGGCGCTCCCTCTCCGCCTCTGCCTGCTTGGCCATCGACCTTTGCATCTCCTGAGGCAAATCGATATGTTTTAGCTCCACTGTTGCGACTTTAATACCCCACGGATCGGTATGTGTATCTAATATCTCCTGGAGCTGGTCATTTATTTTTTCCCTTTCGGATAAAAGCTCGTCCAACTCTACCTGTCCGCATACGCTCCTTAGAGTCGTCTGAGCCAGTTGTGCTATCGCATAGGTATAATTTTCCACCTCAACAATAGCTTTAATAGGGCCGATCACCCTGAAATATATAACAGCATTGACCTTTACGGAAACATTGTCCCTGGTGATAACGTCCTGTGGATCAACATCCATTGCCACAAGGCGCATGCTTACCTTTACCATCTTATCGACAACCGGAATAAGAATGATGATTCCAGGCCCCTTGGCCTTAATCACACGCCCCAGCCTGAATATCACGCCCCGTTCATATTCGTTCAGGATACGTAGGGCTGAAGATAAAAAAAAGACAACAACTACAATTACGGCTACGGTAGTAAGCATCAAGACTCCCCCTTTTTTGTTTTAATTATTGAATATTAATTATTTGTCTTTTAGTTCGTTTTCGTCAAGTTTGCAGTTCATCAACCTCAAGGACAAGATTATCAACTTTTACAACCCTGATTTTTGCGCCTTTTGTTATCGGCTTTTTTGAAACGGCATTCCATAATTCACCGTGAACAAAAACCTTGCCTTCATTTGCAATCTCTTTTTTTACGATTCCTGTTTCCCCGATAAGACCTTTTGCGCCGGTTAACGGTTTTGCCATATGTGACTTGAAAACCAGACCGGCGACAACGATAAAAAAACCTGAAATCAACATAGTCGTCGGCAAAAGGACTTGCAAAGAGACCCTTAACCCCGAACCGTTGCTTTCAAACAGCATTAAAGACCCCAGCAAAAGGGAGACAACCCCTGCAACGCTTAAAAGCCCGTAACTTGTAATCTTCATCTCCAGAATAAACAGAACAAGCGACAAGAGGATAAGCAGGATGCCGGCATAGTTGACGGGAAGTGTCTGCATTGCAAAAAATGCCAAAATCAAACAAATAGCGCCGATTACACCGGGAAAAACAGCGCCTGGATGGGAAAGTTCAAAATAAAGACCGGCAAGACCTATCATCAAAAGGATGTATGAAATATTGGGATCACTTATAACCTTTAATATCTTTGTCCTTAAATCCTCTTTCAATATTTTCTTTCCAGCGCCGTCAAGGGTTAAAATCCCTTTTTCTTCAACCTCCAGGCCGTTAATCTGGCGAATAAGATCATCAATGTCTTTTGCAATGATATCGATTACATTTTCTTTTAACGCTTCTGTTTCCGTAATCGACACGCTTTCACGAACAACCTCTTCGGCCCACTTAATATTTCTCCCACGCTTTTTTGCTATACTCTTTGTATAGGCAACCATATCGTTGATCACCTTTTCCGACATAGTCTTATTTATTTCCTT
>JAUVKB010000032.1 GCA_030596405.1 Deltaproteobacteria bacterium | reverse complement strand
ATTTTACTCATTTTTCTCAGGTTGATCGTATGGATCTTGATAAAATTGAAGCCATCGTCAACAAACATATACGGGATAATAAAACTGTTCATACAGAGGAGATGGATGCCGAAAAAGCATTTAAATCAGGCGCTACTGCGCTTTTTGAAGAAAAATACGGCGACAGGGTCAGGGTTGTTTCGATTTCAGTTTACAGCAAAGAGCTCTGTGGAGGGACCCATACAAAGAGAACCGGGGACATCGGTCTTTTTAAGATCACCGAAGAATCGAGCATAGCCTCCGGCACAAGACGGATCGAGGCGCTGACAGGGAACGCTGCCTTAGAATATACACAGCAGATAATAAATATAGTGAAAAACATATCCCTGATGGTCAGGGAAAAACCGGAAACTCTTACAGACAGGATCGAAAAGATTCTTTCCAGCCAGAAATCTATTGAAAAAGAACTGGAAAAATTAAAAAACAAGCTTGCCGAAACAACAATGGATACCGTCAAAGACGACCTGAAAAACATCAATGGAATCAATGTCCTGGCAAAAAAGGTTTCGGCTGGATCACCGGCTGCGCTCAGGGACCTGGCCGATAAATACAAGGAAAAAATCAAATCCGGCATTGTTGTAATCGGATCTGTTGCAGGATCAAAAGTTTTGCTCGTTGCATTGGTTACAAAGGATCTTGTTGATCGTTATCATGCGGGAAATATCGTAAAGCAGACCGCGGCTATTGTCGGCGGGGGCGGGGGCGGAAGGCCGGATATGGCTCAGGCCGGAGGCACAATGCCGGAAAAACTGGATCAGGCCATCGACAATGTTTACCGGTTAGTGGAAAAAGTTTAATTTTTAAGCCGGCTTCTATTCAAAAAGTGGCTTTTGGGTTATTTTTTCCGAAGAGGAATCAGGTTGAGCTTCCATCTCTTTGGGCGTTGGCAGATCTTTTAGATTTTTTAAATCAAATACTTCCAGAAAGTGTTTTGTGGTTATATAGATCAAAGGGCGCCCTGGAATTTCCTTCCGCCCCAGAACCTTTACAAGCTTTCGTTCGAGTAACATGCGAAGAACGCCGCCGCTGTCGACGCCCCTGATATGTTCTATATCACTTCGTATTACAGGCTGATTATACGCAATAATCGACAGGGTCTCTAAAGCCGGCCTGCTTAGTCGAAGCGGGTTGGGCTGGATTAAACGTTTTATCCACTCCATATACTCCGGCAGAGTGCGAAATTGATATCCTCCTGCAATTTCGCGCAAAACAAAACCGCCCTTGCCTTCTCCATATTTGCGTAAAAGTTCTTCCAGCGCGTCTTTTATCTCTGCAGTATCCGCGGAAGTTATGATTTTTTTAATCCGTTCAACGGAAAGAGGAGCATCCGCGACAAGCAGCAGGCTCTCAATTATGTTTGTTAAATCTTTTGTCATAAATAAAAGAGCCTGATAATACCTGTCTGGGCATATTGAACAATCCTGACAATGTCAAGTTTTACTATTTCCAGTATTGCAAGAAAGGTCGCGACGATCTCGCTTTTACCGACATTTGCAGAAAACAGCTCAAAAAAAGTCACGGACCCTTTCACTTCGAGAATAGATATTATTTCAGAAATCTTGTCTTTTACAGAAATTTTTTCGCCGGTAAAGTCAAGCCTGTAATCGACAGGTATGTTCTTTAATATTTTTTGAAATGCGTCGATTAACTCAAACAGACCAACGTCTATAATTTCATCTTCCGGTTTTATAATATAATCTTTTTTATTTATATTCCCGGCAAACGTATCCTGACCCAGAATGTTTCTTTCCACTAAAAGTTCCGCAGCAGATTTCATCCGGAGATATTCCAGCAGAGGTCTTGCAATTTCAAGGCGCGGGTCTTCGTCTTCCTTGTCGTTGATTGATGGAATCAGCATCTTTGACTTTATATGGGTCAAGGTGGCTGCCATTATAATAAAGTCACCGGCAAAATCTATATTCATCGACTTCATCAAGTCTATGTATTCAAGGTACTGATCGGTTATCTGAGCAATAGGAATATCATAGATGTCGACTTCGTTTTTATTGATAAGGTGAACCAGAAGGTCCATCGGCCCTTCAAAAACATGACTAAGTTTTACCTGATAGAATCCGTTTGCCATAAAATCAAAATCAGTTTGACAGTTTTATCGCAGACCTTACTTCCTCCATGGTCTGTTTTGCGACTTTCCCGGCTTTTTGGTTTCCTTCCACGATGAACTCATCGACAAGTTTCGGCCTGTCCATAAAATATTTTCTCTTTTCACAAATCGGCTCAAGAAATATTATGAGATTTTCAGCCATTATTTTTTTGCATTCACCGCAGCCGATTTGGGCGTTACGGCATTCAATGTTTATTTTTTCCACTGTCGCCTGATCGGTGTACTGCCTGTGAAATTCGAAAACATTACAAATATCAGGGTTCCCGGAGTCATTTTTTCTCGCTCGTTTGGGATCGGTAATCATCCTGGCGACCTTGGATTTGATGTCATCGGGTTTATCCGATAGATAAATGGCATTATTATAACTTTTGCTCATTTTGCGGCGGTCTAATCCAAGTATTTTTGGGGTTTTAGTTAAGATGGATTCGGGTTCGGGAAATATTTTTCCATAAAAATTGTTGAACCGTCTGGCAATTTCCCTGGTAATCTCAACGTGGGGAACCTGATCCACTCCGATAGGGACGCCGTCAGCTTTATACATAATGATATCCGCCGCCTGAAGAACGGGATAGCCTAAAAAACCGAATGTGGAAAGATCCTTGCCGCTCATTTGCCCGATCTGATCTTTGTAGGTCGGGTTGCGCTCAAGCCATGGCACAGGTGTAATCATGGAGAGGATAAGGAACAGTTCGGCATGTTCCTTGATATGTGACTGAACAAAAAGAGTGTTTTTATCAGGCGAAAGCCCGGCGCTTAGCCAGTCAATCATCATGATTTTTACATAATCTGCAATAGAACCGGTGTCTTCATAATTACTGGTTAAGGCGTGCCAGTCCGCGATAAAAAAAAAGCAGTCATATTGTTCCTGCATGTCTATCCAGTTTGCCAGAGCGCCATGCAGGTTGCCAAGGTGAAGAGGCCCTGTAGGCCGCATTCCACTTAAAATACGTTTTTTGCCTGTCATTTAAGTCTCCTATCTGCCAAGAATAAACGCAACCCCATCACTACCCAGCGCAAAATAGATCAAAGGGATTATAAAAAAAGAAACTATACGGTTAAACAAATCTGTCATAAGCAGAAATATTATAATGATTATTCCAAAAGGTTCAATACGGGCAAATTGCCTTTGTAAAGAAATCGGCAAAAGCATGGCAAGTATCCGGCTGCCGTCTAAAGGCGGAATCGGTATCAGATTAAAAACCGCCAGAACCGAATTGATTATCACGCTGTAACCAAACAGCATGAAAAGATCTGCAAAAATCGGTCTGAATATGGAATCAGTCCATAAAGACCCAAAGTGGGCCATTAGTTGAAAGAGAGCGGCTGAAATAGCCAGCAATGCCAGATTTGCCAAAACTCCAGCAGATGCGACACAAATCGTTCCCTTGCGATAATCATAAAGATTGGCGAAATTTACCGGAACCGGCTTGGCATAACCAAAAATAATGGGTGATCCGGTGAGTTTAAGCATTACCGGCAAGATAAATGACCCGATAATATCCAGGTGTTTTAATGGATTAAGCGTCAATCTTCCGGCCAGTTTGGCTGTGTCATCTCCCATTTTGCAGGCAACATATCCGTGCGCAACCTCATGGATGGTTACGGCAAAGAGGAGAGAAACAATCATGACAACAATCTGATTTAGATCTATATTATAAAACATACCCGCCAGTTAATATTCAGTTTTCCAGATAACAGATCCGGATCCGTATAAATAAATATTTTATATGATTAAAAAAGCTTAGGCAATCATAATTTTTCCGTGGCCGGCAAATAATGTTTGTGCTAACCTGAAAAGTTCCATCCACCGTGCTTTATTGATTATTTAACTTTTGTTCAACGCAGGCAGCGCTTGTTAAAGGGCAGGCAAATGACATCTTCTTCAAAATACATCGAAGTGGCGGTCGATTTTTCATTATACCGCACTTTGACCTATCAGGTTCCTGAAAGCCTGTTGCCTTATGCATCAACAGGCAAAAGAGTCCTGGTTCCTTTCCGCCATCGCAGGCTCACAGGGTATATCCTCGGCAAAAGCGCCGATCTTGATAATATAAAGATAAAGCTTATACTCGATGTCCTTGATGAAAAACCTCTTTTTCCCGTATCAATGATACCCTTTTTCAGGTGGACCGCCGAATATTACATGCACCCGATAGGCAAGGTAATCAAATGCGCACTCCCGGGCGGTATAAATGTTAATGATTTTGCATTAATTTCCATAGCGGAAACCGGGGAAAAAGCTCTTGAAAATGGATTTGCGACTCCCCTGGAAAGGAAAATTTTGTGCAGGCTTAAATCGTGTCCCTGCCGCCGGAAAGATATCTGTAATATTGATGGGATACCGGTTTCTTTAATAAGCTCTATGGAGTCTAAAGGGTGGATTGCAAAAAAAAGAAAACTTGTCGGTGGGAAAACAAAACAAAAGACCGAGCGTTATGTCTCGTTAAACAATAAGGATGTTACTGACAATGGCCTTTCTTTGCCGAGAAGAAAAATAATCGATGCGTTAAGACTTGCAGACGAAATATCTGTAAAGGATTTAAAACAGACAGTCCCCACGGCTCCAGGCTTGATCAAATCTTTAGAAAAAGCCGGCTATATTACTATTTTTAATAAAAGAGCGTATCGCGATCCGTTTGGCGAACCTATAAAGTTTAATAAGGCTCCCGTGCTTACAGTAGAGCAAAAAAATGCAGTCGATACAGTCGCAAGCTCCTTTGGCAAGGGTTTTGCCGCATACCTTCTGGCCGGCGTCACCAGCAGCGGCAAAACTGAAGTATATATGAACCTTGCCGCCAAAGCCATTGAGCAAGGATATTCCGTTTTGGTACTGGTACCGGAGATTGCGCTTATTTCCCAGATGGAAAGAAGGTTCCGGTCACGTTTCGGAGAATGTGTTGCAGTTCTGCACAGCGGGCTTTCAGCCGGCGAACGATACGATCAGTGGATACGCATCATGCGTAAGGAAACGGGCATCGTTATCGGCGCAAGATCTGCAATATTTTCTCCTCTTGCGGATGTCGGAATTATTATCGTTGATGAGGAACATGACACATCCTACAAGCAGGAAGGCGGCCTGCGCTACAATGCCAGAGATCTTGCGGTTGTCAGGGCAAAACTTAACGGCGGCGTTGTACTGCTTGGGTCTGCAACGCCTTCAATCCAGTCGGTTTACAATGTAAAAACAAAAAAGTTTATCAAAATAGACCTGAAAAAGCGGATTGAACAACGTCCTCTCCCAAAGATTACCATGATTGATCTGCGGAAAAATAAAGATGCAAAAGGGATCGATCAGATTATTACGCCCAAGCTTTATGAAGCCATGAAAGAGACCCTTGCCCGAAAAGAGCAGATACTTCTTTTTGTTAACCGCAGGGGTTATTCCAGTTTTTCATTATGCGGATCCTGCGGAGAAGCGATACAATGCAAAAATTGCGACATTTCTCTTACGCTGCACCAGAAGGCAAATGTATATAAATGCCATTACTGCGGTTTTACAAAATCGTCTTTTTCAAGTTGTGAAAAATGCGGGTCATTTGATATCAAGCTGCTGGGGTTTGGTTCGGAAAAGGTCGAAACTGCAGTCAGAACTCTTTTCCCGGATGCAAGGGTCTCAAGAATGGATAAGGATACAACTGCAAAAAAAGGTTCGATTTTAAAAATTCTTAAAGGCATTGAAAATTGTACCACAGACATTCTCATAGGGACTCAGATGGTCGCAAAGGGACATGATTTTCCCAATATAACACTGGTCGGTATAATTTGTGCCGATCTTTCCCTTAACTTTCCGGATTTTCGGGCAGGGGAACGAACATTTCAGCTTCTTGCGCAGGTGTCCGGCAGGGCGGGCAGGGGAGCGGTCCCGGGCCGGGTTTTTTTGCAGACTTATACCCCGGATCATTTCAGTATACTGTCGGCAAGGGACCAGGATTTTGAAGCATTTTATAACGTGGAGATAGGTTTCCGAAAGGCATTGAGTTATCCGCCTTTTTCAAGGATAATTCAGCTTGGAATTTCAGGAAGAGACAAGGATAAAGCAGGCATGCACGCCCTTGCCGTGGGAGAATTTTGTAATATTTCAAAAAGGGGAAATAAATCATTTTCAAAATTTATAGAAATACTGGGGCCTGTTGAGGCCCCGCTTCCAAAGATAGCAAAACAGTATCGGTGGCAGATTATGTTAAAAGCTTTGAACGTAAAGGTCCTTCACAAATTTGTCAGTCACATGTTATTTAATAATGCCCGTCTGTTTAACAATAGTAATACAAGTGTAGTGATTGATGTAGACCCGTTTTCGATGTTGTGATATGAGTTTTTTACTTTTTCCGGTGAACCAATGAGCCAAAAAGGAGTTTTATCAATGAGGAATAAAGCTGTTATCTATGTTATTTTAACATGTTGTATTTTTTTTGTTGTGGCCGTCTCTTCCGGAGAAGAAAGAGGCAAACAGGGCTCAAATGGCCTTTTTTTTGATTCAGACAAGTATGAATTTTCACCTGTTGTTGACGGAACTAAAATAACACATGATTTTATTATAGTAAACAGGGGGGAAAAACCTGTAAAGATCATAAAGGTTAAGGCACCGTGAGGATGTGCGACTGCCTCTTACACGAGGCATATCCCTCCAGGCGAAGAGGGCAAGATAACCATTGTTGTTAATACAAAAGGATACGGCGGGAAAAAAATTAAAAAGAGTATTAACGTTCAGACAGATGACAAGAGTCATCCCGCTTTAAAGCTGAAAGTTACAGGGTACGTTGAAAAATTTGTCACAATTACTCCAAAAGTTGTAAGACTTGCAGGCCCTGCCGATAAGGATGTTGAAGAGTCGGTTATAATCGTCCCTGAAAAAAAATATCCATTTAAAATACTCGGAGTAAAAATTCTAAAGGGTAAAAATATAGAATGCAAACTTAAAGATAATAAAAAAGATGGAATATGTGAGTATATATTAAGTGTTAAGAACTTGAAAAAAGAAAAATGCAGATATTATGAAACGATTGTTTTGAGAACCGACAGCAGTATCCGGCCTGAAATTTCAATCAGGGTATTCGGCAATATTCGTGATAGAGAAAAGAAAGGGAAGAAATAGGTCTTTATGAATGATATAAAAGTTGTTGTTTTTGACTGTGACGGCGTACTTTTTAACACCGAAAAAGTAAACAGAATGTACTATAATCAGATTTTAAATCATTTCGGCATGCAGGATATTACTCCCGGGCAGTTTGCTTACGCCCAGATGCACACTGTGGATAAAGCGCTTGCCAATATATTTGAGGATATAGAGCGACTTGAAGCCGTCCAGGAATATCGCAGTAAAATGGATTACCTGCCGTTTATAAAATATATGCAGATTGAACCCTGCCTGAAGCTCTTGCTAAAATGGCTGAAACCGAAATACAAGACCGCCATTGCGACAAACAGGTCAGACACGATGGACCACGTTCTGGCCGAACATGATCTTGAAGAGGATTTTAATCTTGTCGTAACTGCTCTTGATGTTGCCAACCCAAAACCTCACCCTGAACCGCTGTTAAAAATTTTGGAATATTTCAAGATAGCTCCTCGTAATGCAATTTATGTGGGAGATTCAAAGCTGGACGAAACAGCGGCAATGGCAGCGGGCATACCCCTGATTGCATATGATAATAAAAGCCTTTCCGCAGATTTTCATATAACGAGCTTAAAAGAGATTGAAACAATTCTTGAAAATATTGATTGATATAATTTTATTAATATGTATTGATATAAAGTTTTAAAAATCGAGCTTTATAAGCATATTTACTATCTTATTTATGCTCATTTTAATTTTAATTCGGATTGGAGAAAAATATGAAAGAAAATAGAATTTATAACTTTAACGCCGGGCCTGCAGCCCTCCCCCTTAGCGTCCTTGAAGAAATTAAGGATTCATTTTTAAATTATGCGGGATCAGGCATGTCGGTTACCGAAGTCAGCCACAGGTCAAAATGGTTTGACGATATAATCAACGATGCAGTAACCAGAACAAAACGGCTTTTAAACCTGGGTGATAATTTTCATGTTCTGTTTCTACAAGGCGGAGCAAGTATGCAATTTTGCATGATTCCGATGAATTTTCTGCAAAATGGCAAGACGGCGGATTACGTCAATACCGGCACATGGTCAACAAAAGCCATCAAGGAAGCCCGGATTCAGGACAAACCGATTAAGGTGGTGGCATCTTCCGAGGATAAAAATTTTTCATATATCCCGAAGAACATACAATTTAATAGCGATGCCGTGTATGCCCATATTACATCGAACAACACGATAAAAGGGACTCAGTGGGCGTCATTCCCCGACACAAACGGGATACCGCTTATTGCGGATATGTCGTCTGACTTTATGAGCAGGTCTTTTGATGCTGATCGGTTTGGGTTAATATATGCGGGTGCTCAAAAAAATATCGGTCCTGCAGGCGTGTGCATGGTTATTGTCCGGGATGATATGCTTGAACTGGTAAAAGAGACCATTCCTTCCATGCTGAATTACAATACTTTTGCCGGGAAAAACTCCATGTTCAATACTCCCCCATGTTTTGCCGTTTATGCGGTTCAACTGGTTTTAAAATGGCTCGATGAGACCGTGGGCGGTCTTGACAAGATGGAAGAATTAAACGCAAAAAAGGCGGGACTCCTTTACGAAACAATAGATTCCAGCGATTTTTACAGAGGTACGGCCGAATCTGACAGCCGCTCGAAAATGAATGTAACATTCCGCCTTCCAAACGAAGAAATGGAAAAAAAGTTCATTCAAAAAGCTATTGAAAACGGTTTTGGCGGTTTGAAGGGTCATCGTTCCGTAGGAGGTTGCAGGGCATCCATTTACAACGCCACATCATTAGAGGCGATTGAAGCCCTTGTCGATTTTATGAAAACATTTAAATAGTGTTTTGAATCCACAGATTTCGCAGATTACACGGATTACTCTAATTACGTAAAGTGCGATGCGAAATCTGTAGGGTTTAATACCCCCCCCCCTTTTTTTATAAGATCTATTAAGATCTATTTTATTATTTTATCAAAAATGTTAAATGCCGATTTAACCGCTATATTATTTTCAGGCATCTCTATTGTCGGGCGTCCGTGCAGGTCAAACTCATAGACCGATTTGTCATCGGGTATGGTTCCCAAAAGTTCTATGCCCTCCTGGTTAATGAGACGTAAAACTTCATCAGGCGGGTTGTCTTTCATCTGATTTATTACAAGGTAGCTCTTGCCGACGCCTATGTTTAGTGCTTTTGACAGCTTGTTAATCCTTATGGCCGCCTGTAATCCACGCCGGGACGTATCTGAAACAATAAGCAAAACATCGACGTTATGTGTTGTCAGCCGGCTTATATGTTCCATCCCTGCTTCATTGTCCATCACAATATAAGGATAATTTGATGTCAGCTTTTCCAGAAATCCTGTAAGGAGCGTGTTTGCGGCACAGTAACAGCCCGCTCCTTCGGGCTGCCCCATTACAACAAGATCGTATCCATCGGCCTCAACAATAGATTGTTCCATTTTCATAGATATAAATATGTTTTTTGTCATACCGCTTGGCACTTCTCCCTTCTTCATCTCTTCACGGATGTTTCCGATAGTATCTATGAGTTCAAGACCAAGCACTTCGTTAAGGTTGGCGTTGGAATCCGCATCTACTGCAAGGATGGGGGTTTTCCCTTTCATCAGCAGATATTTGATAAGCATACCAGCCACCGTGGTTTTCCCTGTTCCACCTTTTCCTGCCAGAGCAATTGAAAAAGACATGTTATTTTGTGTCCTCCTTTTTTTAATATTTATATTTCAAGATCTCTTCTTTGGCCTGATTCCCGGCCCATTTATGTGCTTTGAGAATATCCGTAAGGGCTGGATTTTCGGTAACCACATGCTGCTTCATTATTTTATTGATGATGGCTGGAATATCAGTAAAAGATATCTTACGGTTTAAAAAAGCATTTACAGCCGCCTCGTTAGCCGCATTCAAGACTGCCGGAAGGGTGCCGCCATGTTTGCAGGCTTTAAAAGCCAGAGAAAGACATGGGAACTTTTCCATGTCCGGCTGCAAAAAAGTAAGTGCCCCAATATTTGTAAAGTCAGGTATCGGCTGTTGCAGCGGGAGACGTTCAGGATAAGAGATGGCATATGCAATTGCCCCCTTCATATCCGGAATGCCAAGCTGGGCAAGTACGGATCCGTCCCTGTAAGAAACCATGGAATGAATTATACTTTGCGGGTGGATCACCACTTCAATTTTTTCATGGGAAACATTAAATAAATGTTTTGCCTCTATGATTTCGAGTCCCTTGTTCATCAAAGTGGCGGAATCGATACTTATTTTTTTGCCCATCTGCCAGGTCGGATGTTTCAAAGCATCTTTGGGCCTTATTTTGTTAAATTTATTTTCCGGCAGGTTTAAAAACGGACCTCCCGAGGCTGTTAAAAGTATCTTTTTCAAATCCTTTCTGCGGTTGCCCTTAAGAGCTTGAAAGATGGCGCTATGCTCGCTATCTACGGGAAGTATTCTAACCCCTTTTTCAGAGGCTCTTTTCATTACAATATCACCGGCCATGACGAGCGTTTCTTTATTTGCCAAAGCAATATTTTTCCCGGCATCTATGGCTGCCAGCGTCGGCATCAAACCCGCCGAACCCACCATGGCGGTTACCACCATATCGACAGAATCGTGTTTGGCTGCCGCCTTGTACCCTTTGGCCCCGTATAATATTTCAACACCCGGGCGGGCATGAAGTGATTTTCCCAGTTCAACAGCCAGTTTTTCATCAAAAACCACGGCTATTTCAGGTCGGAACCTTTCTATCTGACCGGCAAGTAATGAAATATTGTTTTTTGCCGCAAGCGCTTTTACGGAAAACCGATCCGGGAACATTTCTACAATTTCCAGCACGTTGCAACCGATGGAGCCTGTAGAACCGAGTATGGAAAGGTTTTTCATTTTTATTGTATCGCCGAGATTATTTGTATTTAATGTTTTTCAGGAAAAGCGTTGTGTTACAAAACATGGACTTTGAAAAAATATGCCAGTGGAGCGGCGAACAGCAACGCGTCGATACGATCGAGAACCCCTCCATGGCCCGGCAAGATCGCACCGGAATCCTTAATATTTGCGGCTCTTTTAAATTCAGATTCAAACAGGTCGCCCGCCTGCCCGGCAATGCCGGCGGAAAGAAAAAAAATAAGGGACAAGCCCCATGGCAATGAGGGGAGGAACAGATACTTAAAGATAGACCCGGCGCAAAGATTTGCCGCAAGCCCTGCGAGTGAACCCTCAATAGTCTTTGCCGGGCTTATTAAAGGGCAAAGTTTATGCCGCCCAAAAAAAGAACCTACATAAAATGCGCCTGTATCGCCACTAAAGATAACGAATAATAACAATAAAATCCATTCGATACCGCAATCTCCATTTCGGATCAAAACGATAAATGAAAGAGATAAGGGGATGTATAAAACACCCAATATCTGCCATGCAACTGTTGTTATAACATTTTTATCGGATTTAAACTGGCGCAGGGAAAACAGACCGGAAACAATAAAATTTAACATAATGAGACCTGTTACCATTCCCGGTGAATTTATGTATGCAGACCAGATAAGCAACGGACATGTTATAAGCCCGAGAACAGGTATGGTGCCAAATCCGGTCCTGCCGCTGATATTTAATACAATACGAAAATATTCCCAAAAAGCCAGGATAGATACTATGCCGACAAATACGGCAAACATCACCGGGCCACCTCGCCAAATCAATAAAACAAGAAATGGGAGCGCCACAATCCCTGTAATCAGACGCTTTACATACATATTATGATCCTACTTTGCCGAACCTTCGTTCTCTGTTTTGATAATCTTTCAAGATCTGAATAAACTCATCTTTGTTAAAATCAGGCCACAAGGTGTCTGTAAAAAAAATTTCCGAATATGCTATTTGCCATAGAAAAAAATTACTGATACGCATTTCTCCACTTGTTCTGACAAGTAAATCAGGGTCAGGCATGCCATGTGTATAAAGATGTTCTGATATTAATTCCGGCGTTATTGAATCCGGATCGATAAGACCGTCTTTTGTTTTTCCGGCAATTTTGCGAACCATCCTAACTATTTCGCTTCGCCCTCCATAGCTTAATGCAAGATTTAACACCATGCCGTTATTTTCTCTTGTTGCCGTCGTCGCTTTGTGCAGCGCCATTTTAACATTTTCCGGCAGACGTTCTATCTGCCCTATTGAGGTAAGACGAATATTATTATCCATCATCTCTTTGAGTTCTGACTGGAGAAAATTTTTAAGGAGGGTCATAAGGGCGGCGACCTCTTTTTGGGGCCGCTGCCAGTTTTCCGTGGAAAAGGCATACAGAGACAGAATCGATATCCCGATTTCACGAGAGGTTCGCACAATCGTTCTAACAACTTCCGTGCCTTTTTTATGCCCGTTAATCCGGTTTAAGTAACGTTTTTTTGCCCACCGCCCATTACCATCCATTATTATGGCAACATGAGCCGGAAGCTTTGCAGTATCAAGAGCCGGGAGGTCATGAAAAGACGTATTAGAATTCAAGAATCTCTTTCTCTTTTTCCTTATAGATATCGTCGATCAGCTTGATCTGCCCGTCTGTAATTTTTTGGACCTGTTCCTGAGCCTTGAAGGATTCATCTTCAGAAATATCCCCATCTTTTTTCAGACCTTTTAAAAGCTCATTTGAATCACGCCTGATATTCCGCACGGCAACCTTATAATCCTCGCAAATTTTATTTACGATTTTCACAAGTTCTTTTCGACGTTCTTCCGTAAGCGATGGTATGATAATACGTATGATCTTGCCGTCATTAGAAGGTGTTAACCCCAGGTCTGATTTTAATATCGCCTTTTCCACCTCTTTAATTACTGAAATATCCCATGGTTGTATTATTATCTGACGGCCTTCAGGAACGGAAAGGGATGCCATCTGATTAAGAGAAGTCAATGTGCCGTAGTAATCGACCCGTATGCCGTCAAGAATGGACAAAGATGCCCTGCCCGTCCTAATCCTTTTTAATTCATTTTGAAAGGCTGTTATCGATCTTTCCATCCTTTCTCTGGTTTCCTGATATATAGATTCGATCATAAAATTTCACCCTCTATAAAAAAATCTGCCGATTAACTACATATTCTGGTGCCGATTTTTTCTCCGCATACTATTTTTTTTACATTCCCCTCGCCTTTGAGATTAAAAACAACAAGGGGCAAACTGTTGTTCATCGCAAGAGATATCGCTGTCATATCCATGATTTTCAGCTGCTGTTCTATCACCTTCATGTAGGTGATATTTTTGATAAATAGAGCGTTTTTGTTTGTAACCGGATCTGAATCGTATATGCCGTTGACTTTAGTGGCCTTTAGTAAAATTTCAGCATGAATCTCCTGCGCCCTTAATACAGCGGCTGTATCGGTGGTAAAATACGGATTTCCTGTGCCGGCTGCAAAAATAACCACTCTTTTTTTTTCAAGATGACGAACAGCTTTGCGAACTATGAAAGGTTCGGCCAGTTCATGCATCGATATTGCGGTCTGGATACGGGTCTGGATACCTTTATCCTCAAGAGCATTCTGCAGGGCCAGGCTGTTGATAACGGTAGCCAGCATTCCCATGTGATCTGCAGAAACCCGATCCATGCCGTGTGATGTTGCGGCAACACCCCTGAATATGTTGCCGCCGCCGACAACTATGGCAATTTCTAATCCCAAGTCGAATATCGATTGAATCTCTTTTGCCACATACTTAATCATTTCCAGGCTGATGCCGAATTGCTGATCACCCATCAGGGCTTCTCCACTTAATTTCAACAAGATCCTTTTGTACTGAGGAAGCTCCAAATCTATTTTTCTCCTATCTGAAAACGGGCAAAACGGCTGATCGTTATTTTTTCACCTGTCCTTGCAATAACGTCGTTTAGAACATCTTCAATCGTCAAATTCGGATCCCGAACATAGGGCTGGTTCAACAGGCAGTTATCCTTGAAAAATTTATTCAATTTTCCCTCAACGATCTTGTCGATCATATTTTCAGGTTTTCCCATTTCAACGACCTGTTCCCTATAAACTTTTTTTTCCCTGTTGACAACCTCTGCCGAAACATCTTCACGAACAATGCCCAGCGGGTTTGCGGCTGCAATATGCATGGCTATATTTTTGGCAAATTCCTTGAAATTATCCGTTTTTGCGACAAAATCCGTCTCCGAATTAATTTCAACCAATACTCCTATCTTGCCTCCCATATGTATATATGACTGAAT
>JAUVKB010000228.1 GCA_030596405.1 Deltaproteobacteria bacterium | reverse complement strand
TTCTCTTTAAAAGGCTCGCTGTTTTTAAAACCGGTAATTATTTCAAACCTGCCGTCATGGTCATGGTCTTTTTTTTGCAGCGCAATCACTCCTTTTTGATAAAAACGAAAAGTTTCCATCCTTCCGTCTCTATCAAGATCGTGCATGCTTTTTAAGGGAAGACCTTCAT
Organism: Deltaproteobacteria bacterium; assembly: GCA_030596405.1. Classification (GTDB taxonomy): domain Bacteria; phylum Desulfobacterota; class Desulfobacteria; order Desulfobacterales; family JAUVKB01; genus JAUVKB01. The sequence goes on along the minus strand of JAUVKB010000228.1, from coordinate 2,939 downwards.
TGTCATATTTGATTATCCTCTCCATAAGCCCGTTAGCATCATCATCGACTTTTTTTTCAACAGGTTTATCATTCCTGAACGTTTGCCAGGTGTTGATCTTTCCATCTCCGCTTGTATCTTTTGTGGAAGAAAAAAGACTCCCCTCGCAAAAATAATAAAGAGTGTCAAACCTGCCGTCATCCGTGGAATCTTTTTCGATTCTTAACGGGCGTTCATTATCATCAAAAAAGGTTATCTGATACAATTTGCCTGATTCATTTATCCGTTCCTGCCGGATCCGTTTTTCTTTACAAAAATAATCAAGACTATCTATTTGCTGATCATGATCCCTATCGGATTCAAGCCGTATCAGGATTTTACCTTTGTAATACTGGAACCTGTCCATTTTTCCGTCATCGTTGCTGTCCACCTCCAATTTTAAAATATTTCCAGCGCCGTCAAAATGAACAATACGGTCTATTTTTCCATCTTTGTTTACATCCTGTTTTACAATATTTTCTTTTGCAAAGACTGGTGATAAAAAGAGACTGCCAATCGATATAAAAACAAAAAAAAATATAACAAACCGCATATTAAAAGCCCGTTTTAAAGTATTACCCGTTTTAAGGTATTATCAGTCCCTGAAAACAAAAAAAGCCAGGAAGATTGACAGGCCTTTTTTGACCTTTTTAAACCTTCCTGGCTCTATTAATTTATTATTTTAGCTGTTATTTTTTTTGCTTATTATAAACCGGCAGTTCCTTACTGCAATTATTTAACAATAACCGATTAATAATACATCGTCAATCAAAAAATGACTGGCCCTGATTTGCGTCGGCAGGCATAACTCTATTGATCATACCTATCTTCAGTGCTCTTTTTGCATCAAATTGAAGTGGTATATTTAAAGTGGGCACTTCAAAAAGCATCAACTTTACTCACGCAATTAGATCGAGTAGACTCCGAGCGGATTCTGAATAATGTTGGTAACCAACCCACGCATAGCAGTTTGATTCACCGTCGAAGCAACCCCAAAAGAACATTTGTTATAAAATATATCAAAGAGCAAAAAAATGAACTGATTTAAAAAATAATAAATTTAGACTTGATAATACCCGTTTCATAGCAGTCAGACGCATCTGTCAATCGACGTTCATTACCGTTGATGTTTGATGGCCGCCATATAAATGACAAAACACGGTGCGCCCGTTTATTTTTGTCTCTTCAGGCGCCTTTTTACTGCATATTCCCATGACCTCGGGACAACGGGTGTGGAAAGTGCAACCAGGCGGGGGGTTTAAAAGGGAAGGCGGTTCCCCTTTAAGGACTATCCTTTTTATCGGTTCCGGCATGGACTCTATTGCGGGCACCTGTGGAACGGCTGAAATCAAAGCCTTTGTGTAAGGGTGCATCGGGTTATCAATAACATCTTTTGCAGATCCGTGTTCCACGATCCTGCCAAGATACATTACCAAAATGCGGTCTGATATTTGACTTACAACGCTTAAGTCATGGGAAATAAAAAGATAGGACAGACCATAGCTATCCCGCAGGTCCATGAGAAGATTGATGATCTGCGCCTGCACTGAAACGTCAAGCGCGCTGACAGGTTCATCGCATACGATAAAATCCGGTTTTAAGGATATTGCCCTTGCTATATTTATCCGCTGGCGTTGCCCCCCTGAAAATTCATGGGGATACCGGTATATGGCATCATCCAACCCTACTTCGCTCATCAGCTTTTTTGCATGGTCTTCCCTTGTCCCCTCTATCATATTGAACTCAACAAGCCCCTCTGTGATTATATCCAACACATTCAATCTTGGATTAAGTGAAGACAGGGGGTCTTGAAATATCATCTGGATCCTTCGCCTTATTTTTTTCATCTCCCGGCGGCTTGCATCAAAAATATTTTTTCCGTCAAAAACAGCCTTTCCTCCACTCGCCTTTTCCAGGCCGAGCAATGTCCTGCCCAAAGTGGTCTTGCCGCAACCGGATTCACCGACAAGGCCGAGTGTTTCCCCTTTGTTAATATATAATGAAACACCGTCGAGTGCTTTTACGTATCCGACGGTTCTTGCCAGGATACCCCGTTTGACCGGAAACCATGTCTTAAGATCGGTCACATTCAGCATCCGGCTGTTTGTTGCATGTGCGGCGTCCATCATGGCTGTCTTTAAACTCTCAAATATAAGCCTGCTCTTTTAACGCAAGAAAACAGGCTGTCATGTGTCCATTGCCGAGATCCGCAAGTTCCGGTTTTTCTTTTTTGCATCGGTCAAAAGCATGCGGGCATCGATCATAATAATGACATCCCAAAGGGTATTGAAAAGGCGACGGAACATGCCCGGGAATTGTCGTAAGCCTCTTTGATCCAGCGGAAAGTTTTGGGATCGATTTTAAAAGTCCTTGAGTATACGGATGAGCTGATTTAAAAAAAATATCGTTTTTCGTCCCCTTTTCCGCTATCCTTGAAGCATACATTATAATTACCCGGTCGCAGGTCTCCCAGACCACGCCCATGTCATGGGTAATAAGGAGTATCGATGTCTGATCCTGCCTCATCTTTCGCATCAGATCGAAAACCTGGGCCTGAGTGGTGACATCAAGCGCTGTTGTCGGCTCGTCGGCAATAAGAAGATCCGGCTTGAGCATTAAAGCGATTGCAATCATAACTCTTTGCTGCATACCCCCTGAAAGCTGAAAAGGATAGGCAAACATCATTTCGCCTGCATCAGGAATTCCAACACTTTTCAGCCACTTTTCAGAAATTTTCCAGGCTCTTTTTTTATCGATTTTTTCATGAAACTGTAAAGCTTCAACCATCTGGCGACCGATTCTGTGCAATGGCGACAGAGCAGCCGCCGGCTCCTGAAAAATTATGCTGATGGCATCGCCGCGTATTTTTCTCATACTATCGGCGTCAAGTCTTAACAGATCCGTATTGTTTAAGAAAATTT
>JAUVKB010000143.1 GCA_030596405.1 Deltaproteobacteria bacterium | reverse complement strand
GTAAAACAATGCCTTGACAAAAATCATGCCGAATAATAAAAACCTGCCATGAATTTTAGAAAAAAATCGGTTATATTTCTCGCAACCGGTTGTTATGTCGGAAATATCCCTTTTGCTCCCGGCCTGTTCGGAACTATTGTAGGAATTTTGCCGTGTTTTATCCTGTCTATAATCGATTTGCCCGCCGCTATACTATTTACAGTAATTTTTCTTTTTATTGCGGTATGGTCTGCAGGTGAAGCTGAAAAGATTATGGATAAAAAGGATCCGGGCTGTATCGTTATCGATGAAATTGCAGGCATTATGGTAGCATTATTTGCTTTGCCTTTTAATATAATATATATTGTTGCAGGTTTTGTTATATTCAGGCTCCTGGATGTTTTCAAACCGTTTCCCATAGGATTTCTGGAAAAAAAAATATCAGGCGGGCCAGGCATTGTTTTAGACGATGTTGCGGCGGGAATTATTACTAATATTATTTTACGAGCGGCGTTTTTAATAAAATGAAAGCAAAGAATTCAGAAAAAGATATGCGGACAAAGAAAAAGAGCGGTCTTCGGGAAAATATCGAAGCCGTTGTCGTGGCGATTATACTCGCTTTGTTTATCCGTACATTTGTTGTGCAGGCATTTAAAATTCCGTCCGGTTCCATGAAACAGACGCTGCAAATCGGAGATCATATACTGGTTAACAAGTTTATTTACGGAGTTAAAATTCCGTTTTTGCGGACAACTATTATTCCGGTTAAAAATCCTGAACGCGGCGATATCGTTGTTTTTAAATTCCCAGGGGATCCGGGCAAGGACTATATTAAAAGGGTCGTCGGCGTCGGTAATGATGTAATAAAGATCCGTGACAAGCAGGTATATGTCAACGGAGAACCTTTAAATCATGATTTTGGTTTTTATACGGATCTTCAGATTATTCCGGCCGGCATGCAGCCAAGAGATAATTTCGGGCCGGTGACAGTGCCTGAGAATTCTCTTTTTGTTATGGGCGACAACCGTGATCACAGTTATGACAGCAGGTTCTGGGGATTTGTCGGCTTAAAAGCCCTTAAAGGCAAAGCTTTCATTATTTATTGGTCATGGGACAAGGACAATTTTGGGGTCAGGTGGAACAGAATCTGTAAAACACTAAAATAAGCAAGGGGGATTCTATTGCAGTTTTCAAGAAAAGATATTCTCGATATTGAATCCCTTTCTGTTGATGAAATAGACTTTATTCTGGATACCGCCGACAGAATGAAGGAGATCTCTACGCGGCCCGTTAAAAAAGTGCCGACATTAAGGGGCAAAACAGTTGTCCATTTTTTTTATGAGCCGAGCACCAGGACACGCACCTCCTTTGATATTGCAGCCAAGCGGCTGAGCGCGGACAGTCTTTCAATATCGGCAAGCTCCAGCAGTATGGTCAAGGGAGAGACCCTTATAGATACCGCTCGAAACCTTGAAGCCATGAACCCGGATGTTATAGTAATACGTCATTCTTCATCAGGCGCTCCCCATATGCTTGCGCGTATTTTGAAATCGGCTGTTATTAACGCGGGGGACGGAACGCACGCACACCCTTCGCAGTCGCTTCTCGATATGATGACCGTAAGAGAAAAGAAAGGAAAAATTAAAGGGTTAAAAATTGCAATCATAGGCGACATATCTCACAGCAGGGTGGCTCGATCAAACATAACCGGGTTTACAAAAATGGGCGCTTCTGTTGTATTGGCGGGGCCTTGCACCATGATTCCAAAAGGCATTGAGACGTTGGGCGCTTCTGTTGCATATAATATCAAAGACGCTATTTGTGACGCCGACGTTATAATTATGCTAAGGATTCAAAAGGAAAGGCAAAACAGTTTTTTATTTTCAACGGATCGTGAGTATGCAAAGTTTTACGGGCTAAATAAAAGCAGGCTGAAAGGCGCGAGAGACGATGTATTGGTCATGCACCCGGGGCCTGTTAACAGAGGCGTTGAAATGGCGCCCGATGTTGCGGACGGGCCGTTTTCGGTTATTCTTGATCAGGTCACAAACGGTGTTGCCGTTCGTATGGCCCTTTTATATCTTGTTGCAGGAGGTGTGCGGGATGCGGATACTGATTAGCGGCGGAAGGGTTGTCGATCCTGGAAATTTGGACGGCAAAATGGATATCCTGGTTGATGATGACAAAATTGTTAAAATAGTTAAAACCGTAAGCGGTGAAAATTCGCCCCCTGACAAACTACATGATAAACCATATGATAAAATTGTTGATAAAGTTATCAATGCGTCCGGGAAAATTGTAACCCCCGGGCTTATCGATATGCACGTGCACCTGCGGGAACCGGGACATGAATATAAAGAGACCATAGAATCGGGTTGCGTTGCCGCGGTTTCCGGTGGTTTTACCGCGGTTTGCTGCATGCCGAATACAAATCCCGTAAACGACAACAGGCAGGTGACCGAATATATATTGAAAAAAGCAGGCGAGGCGGGCTGCGCCCGGGTTTACCCGGTCGGCGCAATAAGCAAAGGGCTCAAAGGAGACGGATTGTGTGAATACGGAGATCTGAAATCAGCGGGAGCCGTTGCTGTTTCCGATGACGGCAATCCTGTAATAGACAGCCTGTTGATGCGAAGAGCGCTCGAATATGCAGATGGCTTTGGTTTGCGGGTTATTTCTCATTGTGAGGATCTTCCGCTTGCACGGGGAGGCGCGATGAACGAAGGCGCTGTTGCAACGAGGATGGGACTTGCCGGAATACCTAATGCCGCTGAAAGCATAATGGTTATGCGGGATATCGCCCTTTGTGAGTTGACGGGCGTTCCTGTTCATATTGCCCACGTAAGCACAATGGAATCGGTTCGGGCAATAAGAGACGCTAAAAAAAGGGGCGCGCCGGTTACGGCTGAAACAGCGCCTCATTATTTTACGCTTACCCAAGATGCTGTAAAGGGTTATAATACCAATGCGAAGATGAACCCGCCTTTGCGTTCGGCAAATGACAGGCAGGCGATAATCAACGGGCTTGCAGACAAAACCATTGATGTGATTGCCACCGATCATGCGCCGCATTCTTCAATAGAAAAAGATGTGGAATTCGATATGGCGGCAAACGGTATAATCGGACTGGAGACGTCGGTCTCTTTGAGTTTGAAACTGGTTGAGCAAGGCGTGATTACCATTGTTGAGCTTATTGAAAAGATGTCGACAAATCCGGCCGGTATTTTAGGACTCAAAGGAGGCTTAAATATCGGGGGCATGGCTGATATTACCATAATTGATCCGGACGTATCATTTTCAGTGGATGCCGGATCTTTTAAGTCTTTGAGTAAAAACACCCCTTTTGATCGCCTGAACTTGAAAGGCAGGGCGATTTTGACCATGGTGGGCGGCAAGATTGTCTATGATGGATTCGCAAAATGACTGAAACAAAAAAGATGCCTGTATCAGACGATAACAAGATCCTGGTTGTAGATGATGAGTTGAGCATGCGCGAGCTGCTCGAACTGTTGCTGGCAAAAGAAGGATATAATGTTTCATCCGCAAAAAGCGGCAAAGAAGCTATTTCGATACTTGATAAAACGGATTTTGACCTTTTGCTGTGTGATATCAGGCTTGGAGATATTTCAGGAATTGAAGTATTGAAAGCGGCAAAGAAGAAGAATCAGGATACTGTGGTTATAATGATTTCAGCATATGCGACGACGGATACCGCAGTCAAAGCCATGAACGAGGGCGCGTACGACTACGTCCCAAAACCGTTTGACAACAATGATCTGAAACAGACCATTGCAGACGCGCTTGCCCATAAGACCATAGAGCATGAAAAACAGACCCTTGATGACGAGCTGAAAAAAACCCTCCATTTTGGGAAAATAGTGGGCAGCAGCCCCAGAATGATCTATTGCTACAAGATGATCAGGCAGGTATCCAAAACAAAAACGAATGTTCTGATTACCGGAGAGAGCGGAACCGGCAAGGAGCTGTTTGCCCGCGCCATACATGAAGAAAGTGATCGAAAAGACAGACCTTTTGTTGCGATCAACTGTGGCGGAATTCCTGAAACATTGATTGAAAGCGAGTTTTTCGGCCATAAAAAAGGCTCGTTTACAGGCGCAACCAGTGACAAAAAAGGACTTTTTGAAACAGCCGACAAGGGGACGATCTTTCTTGATGAAATCGGAGAGCTAAGCATCCCGATACAGGTAAAACTTCTAAGAGCGGTGCAGGAAAAGTCGTTTAAGTCGGTTGGCGGCACAGAGGATATCCTGGTTGATGTCAGGCTCATTTCCGCCACCAACAAAAATCTTGAAAAAGAGGTTATTGCAGGACGTTTCAGAGAAGATCTTTTTTACCGGCTTAATGTAATCGAGATCAAGGCGCCCCCTCTTAGAGAGAGGAAGGGAGATCTTCGTGTTCTTATCCAGTATTTTCTGGAAAAATATTCCGATGAAATGGGAAAAGAGATTGCAAAGATTTCATCTTATGCGATAGATCTGCTCAATAAATACGATTTCCCCGGAAATATCCGAGAGCTTGAAAACCTGATCGAACGCAGCGTTGCTCTTTCCAGTACAAATATTATTTTACCGGACAGCCTTGCCCTTTCTATCCATAAACGACGATGGATCGAAGGCACGGATAAAAGGTTTGATCTTGATACGGTCGTAAACGGAGTTTCTCTGGAAAATATATTAGAAGAGATTGAGGGCGCTTATCTTAGAAAAGCTCTGGAGCTGACAAATGGAGGCAAAACCAGGGCGGCGGAACTGCTCGGCATAAACTTTCGTTCCATGCGCTACCGCTTAAATAAGCTGGGTATCGAAAAATAGATAAAAGAAGCTGCTGTCGATCTGATTAAAGCCTGGATCCCCACCTTTTTTTACGAAACCATCAAATTATTACCAAACTTTTTTTTTACTCTAATACTTTTACCTCTCGTACTGATGACCATCTCTTCTATGGGTATGTTTTTCCCCGCCGCATCCATACCTTTTTTGACAATCATGGGAAGGCCCGAACAGCAGGGAACTTCCATGAAAACTGTCATTACGCTTTTTATATCCGCAGTTTTAAAAATAGCAGCAAACTTGTCGATGTATTCCTGAACATCATCGAATTTTGGGCATCGTATCATAACGACCCTGCCTTTAAGCAAATCCCTGTGCAGAGTCGGAATAGCGATTCCACAACAATCTGCGAGCACCAGGAGGTCAGCACCTTTTAAAAAGGGCGCAGTTGCAGGCACCAGCCTGATTTGAACCGGCCAGTGGGAAAGAGCGGATTCTTCATCTTTAAAGGAGGCCGGCACATTTGCTTCCCGGCACGGAGAAGCCGGCGCGAATGTCTGAATATTAGTCGACGGGCACCCGCAAGCTAATGTGGCCGGCTGCTTTTCTTTTTCCACTTCTTTTTCAGCAAGGTATTTTTCAACCGCTTCTTCATCGAACTCCTCGGCTTCACGTTCGACAATTTTAAGGGCACCGGTGGGACATTCGCCGATGCAGGCCCCAAGACCGTCACACAGAGTCTCCGAGATCATCTTTGCCTTGCCGTCTACAATCTGCAATGATCCTTCTGCGCAGCCTGGCACACACTGTCCG
>JAUVKB010000016.1 GCA_030596405.1 Deltaproteobacteria bacterium | reverse complement strand
TAACACAATACCGATTTCAGCCAAAATTTCAACTTCATGAACTGCCTTTACCAGCCCGAATCCGTATGGCCCGACAAATATCCCCGTGAGGAGGAATCCCACAACCGCAGGCACGCGAAGCCGATGGCATATAAGGAGGACAGCAATAGCCAATCCAAATATAATGACAATGTCATTTAGCAGCGGTATTTCCATATTCTAATTTGCCTTCTAATTTATACGAAAAAGCCGAGGGCGCAACAGCAATGCATGAAAGTATATACGATTGCCCCTTTGCTTTCCCCCTATGAATTTTGCAACTCATCAAAATCCGTCTGCCATCGGTTATAAAACCTGAAAACATCCGGAAGTCCTGGAACCTTAACCGGTTCGAGAATTTTACTGGTACTTTTATGTACGCGTCTCTCTTCCGCCATTTTTTCATCGGGTGATGCGTCAAAATTTTGAAGGAATCTGCTGAACCTGACAATATGGATTAATTCATGAGTGATAATGTAAAGTATAAAGGCAAAAAGTTTGATATCGGGTGATCGTTTCAGCGCTGAAAGTATGGAATGGTCCTGAAGGCATATTTTGTAGAAATCGTATAAAGAAGAACCTAAAAATGCATTTTTCCGCTGTCCCCTGTAACGGATGATCTGTGCAAAAGGGCCGCAAACGATCTCTTCCTTGTTAAGGTCGGCCAGGGTCTTTATGTCATACCTGGGACGGAGCCACTGACTTGCAGACATCTTGTAAAAATTACTGACAAGTTCTTCAGCCATTGCAACGGAACTGTTTACGGTATTTATCTGACTCAGGTTGAATGTTTCCAGTTTTTTCATTTGCATCAAGGTTATTTAATGTTCAACCTGTTCAAATTGCTGAACAGGCCGAATGTATGGTTAGCGGATGTATGGTTAGCAGAGACGGCCGTGTACCGAGTTGTTGCCGCATAGTTTTTCAATCTTACCTTTTATAATGGTATTTTCAAGAATATTTTCACCTTTTAAATAAACAGGTATATAGTTTGATGTTATCCCCTTTGCAATCCCGTTGGATCCTTTTTTTCCCCCTTCTACCAGTACATCGACCTTTTTGCCGATAAATTTCTCATAAAAACTTTTCTTTTTCACAAGCCCGAGCCGACGCATCCTGCGACATCGTTCTTTTATTATTTTAGTCGAAATCTTGTCGGGATAACCGTTTGCAGGAGTCCCCTTTCGGGGTGAAAAAGGAAAAACATGCAGGTAGGCAACAGGCAGTTTTTCTATTGCAAGGTACGTGTTTTCAAAAGCATCTTCGGTTTCTCCGGGAAAACCTATGAGCGTGTCAACGCCGATTGCAGCATCAGGTATCGATTCACTGATTTTATAAATCAGATCTGAAAAAAAAACATTTGTATAAGGTCTGTTCATCCTTTGCAAAATATGATCATCACCGCTTTGCAGGGGGATATGAAAATGACGGCAAATAATCTCTGATCTTGCCGCAAGCTCAATGATCTCTCCGGTTAATTCACAAGGCTCAATGGAGCTTAAACGCACCCGCTCAATGGGTGTTGACGCATCGATCCGGCATAACAGTTCATAAAGACCGGTTTTTGGAGAAAGGTCGAGGCCATAACGTCCAAGATGAATACCTGAAAGGACGACTTCACGGCAGCCCTTGTTTTTAAGCTGTATGATATTTTCTAAAACGCTTTCAACCTTCATGCTGCGGCTGGGCCCTCTTGCATGCGGAACAATGCAGTATGTGCAAAATGCGTTACACCCGTCCTGGATCTTTAAAAAAGGCCTTGTCCTGCATCCAAATGACAGGGCCGGTATTTGCATAAAATCATGTTCATACATGATTTCACGCCAGACCGATACAGGACGTGAAGATGCAATATCTTGACGTCCTTTTCGAGCCAGCCCCTTTATAATATCCGGGATCTTATGCTTATCGGCATGCCCTATGATATAATTCACACCTTCAATTTTTTCGATTTCATCCGATTCTGTCTGGGCATAGCAACCTGTGACAATAATATATGAATCCGGATATGTTCTAATAAAGCGGCGGACAGCCTGTCTTGACTGCATGGATGCTTTCTGCGTTACAGTGCAAGTATTTACAATACAAACTGTTGCATCTTTTTCGGCAAGAGTCCAGCCCGACATTGTCAAACACCTTGCAATTGCTTCAGACTCACACTGATTTACCTTGCAGCCAAGTGTCTTAATAATAAAATTATTCATACCTTTATTTGTCGGTATCAATCAATCTGGCCCCCACCGAGAACCTCATCGCCTTTATAAAAAACAGCTCCCTGTCCCGGACTTGCGGCAGACTGCATATTATCAAATCTTATAAAAGCCTTATCCGTATCCGTGGGAAAAAGTGTTGCGGCAACCGCTTTTTGACGATACCGTAAACGTGCATAAATTTTAATCGGAGAGTCCGGCTTATAATTTATCCAGTTTATATTTGTTATTTTGCAGCCAAAAGATTGCAAATCTTTTTTAAACCCGACTATCAAACGATTTTTCGCCGTATCTATCCGTACAACGTAATATGGTTCTTTTGCAGGACGGTTGATCCCCCTGCGTTGACCTGTGGTAAACATATGGAGCCCGTTATGTTCGCCGAGCATGTTGCCGTTTACGTCTTCGATAATCCCCGGCTTTGCCCTAAATCCATCCTGGCTCTCAAGAAATTGCCCATAGGTTTTAGTATTGATAAAACAGATATCCTGACTCTCGGCTTTTATTGCCGCTTTGAATCCCTTGTCTTTTGCCAGCTTTACGACTTCTGCTTTTGTCATGTTCCCCAATGGAAAACATGCGCGTGCCAGCTGCCCCTGGGTCATAAAAGCAAGAAAATAAGATTGATCCTTAACCCTGTCCCTGCCGCGCAGCAGATGAAACCCTCCAGTGTCATCTACGTTTATCGCCGCATAATGTCCTGTTGCAAGGCGGGATGCTCCAAGACCGGAACAATACTCAAGAACAGTTCCGAATTTTATTAAAGGGTTGCACATCAGACACGGATTGGGTGTTTTCCCGTTCAGGTAGGTTGCGATAAAATAATCGACAATTTTTTTCTTGAATTCAACGGAACAGTCTATGGTTTTGACAGTGATATCAAGTTGTTTTGCAATCTGGCCAATCTGGTTTCCCTGATTTCCCTGATTTTCGAAACAGGCGGTATCTTCATATCCTGTGAGAAAGTGGACTCCTATGACGTTGTGCCCCTGTTCCTTTAAAAGGTGTGCTGCTATCAGAGAATCGACCCCCCCGCTAACGGCAACGGCCATCAACGGTTTCATCTAAAAAAAGTCTGGTTCGTCGGGCGAACTTCCATTGCCCTGGTTGGGCAGGCCGGCACGCAGAGTTCACATACGCTGCATTTTTCCTGGTCAAAAATGACAAGCATTTCCGGCCGTTGAATAAAAAGGGCTCCGGTGGGACAGACGGCGGTACATGCACCGCAATGGATGCACTTTTCATTATCACGCTTTACTTCCTGGCCGGCATTCTGAACCTTGACCCCATGATCTTTAAGATATTTTACTCCCTCCTTAAACTTTTTTTTCGGCCCGGATAATTCAAGGACCATGATCCCTTCTTCTCTGGGAAGTACCGCGGCATTTAGAATATTAAAAGTCAAATCATAATCTTTGGCAAGATAGCAGACAACAGGTTTCCTGACTCCTGTTTTAGGAAAACGAAGAATAAGTATTTTTGAATACACTATAAGCCTCCGCAGAAAATTTTACTCGTCATTTTTAATCAGCATTGTCGAAGGATCCAGGAGCAATGGAGGATGGTTTGAGCCGCCGATCTCTCCCTTTAAAGCTATAACACGGATTTTTTGCTCCTCGGGTTGAAGCAGAATTGCAACTTCAAACAGATCTGAAACATGAAAAAGAGGGGCCGGAATACCATCGGGACCAGGCGCTTCGTGACGGTGGGTTCGCATTGCAAACCATATATTTACTCTTTTACTTTTTGCATAGGCTTTTAAATCCTCAAGAGGTTTTCTTGTATTTTTGTCAAAAGAGAAACCGTCGATCAAAAGAGTCTGAGGGATAAAAATATTTTGTTCCGTCAGGCTGTCCAGCCTTTCTTTAAGCCTGGGCAGGGAAAATCCCCCGGTATCAAATGCCATAATGAACCTGCGCGGCAAAGCAGCTTCCCATAGCCTGTCCGCCTGCTTAACATCATTTTGACTTGCAATGTTTCTAAAAACTTCTTCATACCACAGACCTGCTTTATCCACAGAATCATTTAAGCTTATATGGAGAACATTTTTATTGTTTAGCATGCTGTTTAAAGCAATCTGTATTAAAAGCGCGGTTTTCCCTACACCGGCGCGTGCCAGCACAGCGCCGAATCCTCCTTCAGGAAGGATATCTCCTCCGATAATACTCAAAGGATTACGGAAATTAATTTCATTTGTAAGCATGTTAAGACTCCATTTGTTAACAATTGATCTATTTTTATTTTCCCTATTTTTATTTCTGGGGTCTTTATTTTCCCTGTTTTTTATTTTTCCGAGGCCTTTTTTATCAGTTCTTCCGAAGTTGTTTGGGGCACCTGTTTGTAAACGACAAACTCCATGGTAAACTGGGCCTTGCCCTGTGTCGATGATCTTAATACGGTCGAATAACCAAACATTTCCGAAAGAGGAACGTGGGCTTCTATGGCACACATATTACCTTCATCCTGGGTCCCGACAATAATGCCGCGGCGCTGATGTAAAGAACCCATTACATTACCTTGAAACTCGACAGGTGTTTCAACCACAACTTTCATGATCGGTTCATGAATAACCGGCCCTGCCTTGGCGTATCCTTCCAGAAAAGCTCCGCGGGCAGCCGCCTGGAACGCCATATCGGAAGAATCGACAGAATGTGACGCCCCGTCATTGATTACCACTTTAATGCCGGTTACGGGAAATTTCATTTTAGGGCCTTTGGCAAGACATTGTTTAAAACTTTTTTCACATGAAGAGATAAACTGGGTCGGAATAGAACCGCCGGTTATCCTGTTTTCAAATATGAAATCTTCTTCCGTGATCGGTTCCATGTAACCTGCCACACGGCCGAACTGCCCGGAACCGCCGGTCTGTTTTTTGTGAATATAGTCAAATTCAGACTTGCGTGTGATGGTTTCCCTGTAAGCCACGCGCGGCATCCCGGTGGCGACCTCGGCATTATACTCGCGCCTCATCCGTTCCACATAAACTTCAAGATGAAGCTCTCCCATGCCGGATATAATCGTATCACCGGTTTCCTTGTTCACATGGACCTTAAAAGTCGGATCTTCCTTGATAAAACGGTTAAGAGCCTTGGACATATTTGTCCCGGCGCTGTTATCCTTCGGGATAACGGCGAGAGTTATAACAGGCTCCGGCACATACATTGCCGTCATGGTCAGACTGACGCCCGTGGCCGTAAAAGTATCTCCGGAAGCGCAGTCGATGCCGAAGAGTGCGCCGATATATCCTGCCTGTATGCTCCTGATATCCTCCATCTGGTCTGCATGCATGCGAACAACCCTGCCTATTTTGATTTTTTTGCCGGTTCGGATATTAACAACAGTATCGCCCTTGGCAAGGCTCCCCTGATAAACACGGATATACGTCAACTGGCCATATTGACCCTCTTCCAGTTTAAAGGCAAAAGCGATCAGGGGATCTTCGGGTTCGGTGGAAAGGAGAACCTCTTTATTATCGTGGTCTATATCTATTGCATAATTTTGTACGTCGGCAGGGCATGGAAGAAAACCGGTTACAGCATCCAGGAGCGGCTGAACCCCCTTGTTCTTGTATGCCGATCCCATAAAAACCGGCGTTATTTCACGGGCAAGCGTTGCCTTGCGTATTGCAAAAACAAGCAAATCTTCGGTGACCTTATCTTCAAGCGCGGCTTCCGCGAGTTCATCTGAAAACATGGAAACTTCATCAACCAGCGCCTCCCTTTTTTCTTCAGCCTCCTGCATGAGATTTTCAGGTATATTTTCAACCCGCAGGCATTCTCCGTTTTCACCATCAAAATATATCGCCTTCATGGCAACAAGATCGACGAGTCCGGTCAACTCGGCTTCCAGGCCGATCGGAATCTGCGCTGCAACCGCATTGAGCCCCATCTTTTGTTTGAGCTGATCAATAACCCGAAAAGGATTGGCGCCGTTTCTGTCACACTTGTTAACAAAGGCGATGGAAGGAACTTTGTATCTGGCCATCTGCCGGCCCACGGTGATGGTCTGGGACTGCACGCCGCCTACGGCGCAAAGTACCAGTATGGCGCCGTCAAGCACCTTTAAAGAACGTTCGACTTCTATTGTAAAGTCAACATGGCCCGGGGTATCAATAATGTTGATTTCGTGCTGCTTCCATTCAGTACAGGTTGCGGCTGAAGCTATTGTAATGCCGCGCTCTTTTTCAAGCTCCATGAAATCCATGGTTGCTCCCACGCCGTCTTTTCCTTTAACGTCATGGATGGCATGTATTCTATGAGTATAAAAAAGTATCCTTTCGGTAAGCGTGGTTTTACCTGCATCAATATGCGCGCTGATACCTATGTTTCTGACCTTGTGACTTGCTTTTTTCATGGAACTTTTTCCTATATCCTGGAATGTATTTTTAGACGGTTTTTTTAATTTTTTAAAAGATCCGCCGCCTGTTCAAATTTACTGTTTATAGCCAGCGTCATTTCAGCAGCCTCTTTTATAAGGTCGCCTGCTTTAACATAATCTTTCTCTTTTGCTTTTTGTGACCAATCACTGTATGTTTTTGCATGGTCATTGTTATGCACCACCCAATGCTCAAGCAGCTTAATTAATTTTTCATCCAATGACAAATTGCTCGAAATTTCATTATGATGATGATGATGATGATGATCATGACTATGATCATGACTATGACTATGGGTCATTTGAAACCTCCTTTTTTAAATTTACAAATATTAACCTGATCTATATACACGATCTTAACAATATAAACAAAATATAATTGTATTTCATCATGAATAAAAAAATTTTACCAAAAAAAGCGGTTGTTATTTTATATGTCATGATAATAGCCATTATTTGTGGAATTGCAACCGGCATATTTTTAGCTCTTACCCATGACCTTCCACAAATACGGTCGCTGGAAACTTTCAGGCCGCCATCTGTAACACGTATTTATTCTGCGGACAAGGCCCTGCTCGCAGAGCTTTTTATTGAAAAAAGAGACCCTGTATCCCTTTGCATTATACCGGACTACCTTAAGGCGGCGATAGTCGCAACAGAAGACAGAAATTTTTACAGACACAGCGGCGTCGATTTAAAAGGTATCTTAAGGGCTATAATAAAAGACATCCGGAAAAGAAAATTTGTCGAAGGCGCAAGCACGATTACCCAGCAGCTTGCAAAAACCCTGTTTTTAACCAGTAGAAAGACTTTGACCAGAAAATTCAAAGAAGCCGTTATCGCCCTTCAACTGGAGCGCCGCTACACAAAAAACGAAATACTGGAACTTTATCTTAATCAGGTATATTTCGGAAGCGGCGCTTACGGCGTTGAGTCTGCCGCTAAAATATTTTTCGGGAAATCGGCAAAAGACTTGAGTCTCGGCCAATGCGCTCTAATTGCAGGCATGCCCAAAGCCCCGTCCCGCTATTCCCCTCTGGTCAACATGGATCTGGCGATATTGCGCAGAAACACCGTCTTAAAACAGATGCAGACAACGGGTATAATTACCAAAACAGTATGCGACAAAACAATGCGGGAGCTTGTTGTATTAAACAAACCCGGTAAAAATTTTGCCGGCGCACCATACTTTGTCGAATATATAAAAAAAAATATGGAAAATGTATTAGGTTCATCCCTGCTTTATAAGGGCGGCCTCACCATTTTTACAACACTTTCCCGCAAGATGCAGGAGGCGGCAAAGCAGGCTGCGGCAAATGGGCTTTTGGCGCTTGAAGAAAGAATGAAACAACAAAAAATAATAAACCCCGACCCGCAGTGCGCTATTGTTGCCCTTGATGTGCAATCGGGCGGAATTCTTGCCATGACAGGCGGCAAAAACTATTTTAAAAGTCCTTTCAACAGGGCATCTGCCGCAAGAAGACAGCCTGGATCCGCTTTCAAGCCTG
This sequence comes from Deltaproteobacteria bacterium, assembly GCA_030596405.1. Lineage (GTDB taxonomy): Bacteria > Desulfobacterota > Desulfobacteria > Desulfobacterales > JAUVKB01 > JAUVKB01. The sequence goes on along the minus strand of JAUVKB010000016.1, from coordinate 10,669 downwards.
TAGTATATGCCTGTGCAGTTGAACGTGGCTTCCCGCAAAATATGATTCTGCTCGACGCGCCGGTTGTTTTCAAGGGAGGCAGAAACGGCAAAGACTGGATGCCTGAAAATTTTTCCGGAAAGTACATGGGCGAACTGACTTTAAGAAGGGCGCTCGCCCTTTCCAAAAACATTCCGGCAGTAAGACTTGTTGAAATGCTCGGCCCTTTTTCAGTATCAAAATTTGGGCGCTCATTAGGTATTAAATCGCCTCTTTTACCCAATCTTTCCCTTGCTCTGGGCACATCTGAAACAACTCTTCTCGAATTGACATCCGCTTATGCTGTTTTCCCCAACAGGGGAAAAAGTATAAAGCCGTTTGGAGTCACAGAGGTACTTGATCACACCGGGCGCACCATTTGGCGCGTTAAGCCCCGGACAAAGGCTGCCATGTCACGCGCAGGCGCCGCAATCATGGTAAATATGCTCAAAGCCGTGGTCAACAAAGGAACCGGCAGAAAAGCACGGGTTATAGGACGCCCTGTTGCCGGTAAAACCGGCACTACGGATAAATACAGGGATGCCCTTTTTGTCGGTTTCTCGCCATCAATCACAACCGGGGTATGGGTGGGGCGGGATGCTTTTGTTTCTCTCGGTAAAGGGGAGACAGGGGCCAGGGCGGCGCTTCCGATATGGATAGAATTCATGGCAAAGGCCCTTGCCGGAAAACCTTGCCGGCACTTTGATTTTCCGGATGATGTTGTGCGGGTATCCATAGATCCCTTGTCCGGTTTGCATGTGCCGGATAATTCGCCCGGCGCTGTAAGTGCGCTTTTTAAAAAAGGAACAGAGCCGAAATAGCACAGCAATACAGGCATGCCACTAATTGAAATATAAGTTTATCAGGATATTGTTCTTTTCCTGCTTGATCAATCATAAAGATAATATTATATTTATTAATTAAATATAAATTTTGGGGTGTATTGGTATGATCAGAAAAGCAACGTTTAAAGATATAAAAGCGATTCACGCCCTTCTTCAGGAATATGGGATTAAAGGGGAGCTTCTTCCACGGCCTTTAACCAAACTGTATGACCATTTAAGAGATTTTTTGGTTTATGAGGACGCCAAGAAAGACATGGTTGTCGGTTGTTGCGCTTTACAGTTTTGCTGGGAAGATCTTGCTGAAATACGATCTCTGGCAGTTCATCCTGGCTATACAGGTGAAAAAATAGGGTCTATGCTTGCTGAAGCGGCTCTTGCCGAAGCAAAAACCTTTGATATCAAGAAAATATTTGCCTTGACCTACCGTCCCGGATTTTTCAAAAAATTCGGTTTTGTTCAAATAGACAGGTCGGAACTTCCACTGAAAATTTGGGCGGACTGCATATTATGTGTAAAGTTTCCGGATTGCGATGAAACAGCAATGATGAAGCAAATGGACTGGTAACAATTAGTTGGATCAGGAATAAATTACATTTAATGGAAGGGGAGGATATTGCCACACACCCGGCTTCGGAAGAATATACTGGCCGTCAATCGTTAACCAGTTAAGGTCCGGCTTGATTTCCCGCAATTTGCCGTCTTCGGGCGGTCTCGCATGATCCGTCAAAAAATATGTCGTTTGAAAAATACAGATCCCCTCTTTTTCTTTACGCGCTGCAAGGTAATTCTTTTTAAAAGTTTGTACGGTAAGGTTATTGGCCTCTGCTATCTGGGACATTTCCTTATTTGTAAATTTCATCAGAACGGATTTAGAAACACCTCTTTCGGAAATACGCAGCAATGCCCTTGATTCACTGCTTCCGACATATATCGTTGTGATACAGGGGATGCGTTTCAGGTATTGGGCGGCTACAATAGCGGCCGTCCTCCTGCCCCCCACCATCACAGGCAGGCCGTAATATTCAAAGAATTTTTTTTGAATATCTTCTGCGTATTTATCCCCTTTTTCATAAATATCTTTTGATATATAACGAAGATTCCGTGCCATGTCCTCTGCCGCATCAGTAATCGGCCAGTCAATCCGCACATGAAAATGGGAGAGGCTGTATCGATTCTTTGTCTTACTGGCAGGGTCTCTTTGAACAAGAAGCGCATAATCTATGGGAATAAGAAGCTTTAAAAAATCAAAAAAATGGACCGACTCCAAATATTTTTGGTTTCTGTCAAAATTATCCAAAAGCGGAAGCGCTTCGGAAAGGAGAAGGTTTGTTTTGGTGGTTGTGTTTGTGTCAAAAAATCTTATATACTTTTTATGATTAGCCGGAATAGTGTCTTCCACAAAAATTACCAGAAAAGCATTCTGGTCTTCATATTCAATGGCCGGAATCCGCGCTCTCGGCTTTAATTCACGTTTTTCGACAAAGGGAAATAAAATGTTTTTGTCCAAAAAGTTATTATAGGAATCGACCAGTGCATACTGAAGTATAAATTGATCCAGTTCATCCCTCAAGAGTTCGTAATAAGAACGCCTTAATTTGTTTGCCAGGCTAAGTTCTTCTCTTACACTCCAAAAGGCCAATCTCTTTTCTCTCCCGAATTGCTAATAATTAAGTACCATTTTTTTTAAAAAAAATTAGCATTATTGGGGACAGGTGTCAATGAATATTCTTATTTATCAGTAATTTTGGCGTTGATTATAAAAAAATGACCCGTGGTAAACAGATAGCAGTAAAGATTATTACTACCAATGATCACTTCCAATTTAAAATTATTTTTCTAACCGTCCGTACAATACTTCGCGATACCGGTATGCAAAAAAAATACACACAAGGGATATACCGACTACCAGAAAAAACAAACCGTAAGTCTGTTCACAAAGAGATGCGCCCTGAAGGCTAAGCATAAATGTTCCCGGCATGCGTCCGATAAAAACAAGTATAAAAAAAATTTTAAAGGAAATATCGCTAAGACCGAGGAACAAGCAAAGATAGTCTTTAGGAAAGCCCGGAAATACAAACAGGATAAACAGGACAATAACCCCCTGGCGCTTAATAATCGCATCCAGCATGTCTAATTGCTTAGCCGGAATCAGTTTTCTGACATAGTGTTTTCCAAGAAAACGGCCTATAATAAAATTAATCAATGAGCCTCCTGTAAGGCCTATGGTGGAGTATAAAAATCCTTTGGCTACCCCAAAGAGATATCCGCCGATAAAACCTGCAACTTCACCTGGAATGGGCGCAAACAATACCTGGAAAATCTGGATTATTATAAAGGCTATGGGTGCCGTGGAGCCGAAAGAAGTGATAAAGACCTTGATCTGTTCCCTGTCGGTAAAAAAATTATAATACTGTATGATCTTTTCCGACAAAAATGCGCCATAAAAAAAAACCAGCGCAAAAAAGATAGCGCCGATAAAAACCGCTAAAATCACATATTTAACAGGAAAGGATTTAATGGTCATAGTTAAGTGAGACAGGGCAGGCGCATTGCCGTTTTTAGCAGAATGTCATACCTTGTATTTTCCAAAATCATCTAAAGAAAGTTTATTAAGATAATCGGCCCATTTTTTGCCTTCTTCGCTTTTATCCAGAATCTCAGCATCGCCTTTCCCCATTTTAGATTTATCAACGACTTTTTCGTCCACAAAAATAGGGGCATTGAATCGAAGAGCGATCGCAATTGCATCACTCGGCCTGGCATCCATGCTGAAAACCCTGTCCACCGAATCAAAATGTATCTTGGCATAGTAAGTTTTGTCTTTTAAATCACATACTTCCACCTTTGTAATCTTTATGTTAAGCATTTCCAGAAGATTTTTGAACAGATCGTGAGTCATGGGACGATCAAACTTGATATTCTGAAGGGCCGAAGCTATCGATGTTGCTTCCAGCAGCCCGATCCATATTGGAATTATCTGATCATCTTTCAAAGACTTTAGTATAATAATCGGCGTATTTGACGTCTGGTCCATACTCATGCCCACTATATTTACTTCAAGCAGCATAACTTTTTCTCCTTTCAAGTCAAAAAAATAAAACTTCAACCCCGGACGGTAATCAGCACTGCTTGCCCAAAAGTGAATGGGCAAGTACTTTTTCAATTTTTATATCAACCATTTTACCTGTATAGTTTTTTAAAACAGAACCTTTTCTCCGGACAAAGTTTACGCTCTTGTTTGTCGACGTCCGCCCCGTCCACTGGATGTTTTCCGGCATACTCCGGTCGGCATTTTTAGAATATTTTTTACTGAAACCTTCAACCAGCACCGATTCGTTTTTACCTAATAGTTCCACATTTTTTTTTATTGCAAACCTGTCCTGAAAATCGAGCAGCGTTTGTAATCTTTCTTTTTTTTCACGCTTTGAAACCTTGTCTGGAAAAGCGGTTGCAGGAACTTTTGGACGATCAGAATACATAAAAGCAAATAGGCCGTCAAACCCGACCTTTTCTATTAAATCAAGGGTTTCAACAAAGTCAGCGTCTGTTTCTCCGGGAAATCCAACAATAATATCAGAGGTTATCGCAATTTCAGGGCAGAAATTGCGCAGCCTTTCTACTTTTTCAAGGTATAATTCGCCGGTATATTTCCGGTTCATCTTTTTTAAGACCCTGTTTGATCCTGACTGTACAGGAAGGTGGATATGTCTGCATAATTTATCCATATCCTTAAATGCATGCATAAGATCTTCCGAAAGATCCTTTGGGTGGGATGTGGTGAATCTGATTCTCGCAAGTCCGTCTATCTCATTAACACGCGCAAGAAGCTCGGGAAAAGAGCAGTGTTTCTCCTTTTTTCCGTAGCTGTTTACATTTTGTCCCAGTAATGTAACTTCGCGCACACCCGAATCGACAAGATGACGTATCTCTTTGATAATATTTTCAGGATTCCGGCTTATTTCTATGCCCCGCACATATGGAACCACACAGTAAGTGCAAAAATTTTCACACCCCTGCATGATGGTCACAAAACTTGTCACATTCTTATTTTGCTGAAAACCGTCAATATGCCCGAATTCATCTATTTTTTCCGACATCTCAATATCGACAATACGATACCGTTTTAATTCGATATTTTTTATATGCAGGGGCAAACGGCCGATCGCGTGCGTCCCGAAAACAATATCGATGTGAGGCATACGCTTAACAATCTTTTTTCCTTCCTGCTGCGCAACGCACCCCCCGACTCCGATGATAAGCCCCGGCTTTTTTCTTTTTAGTCTGCTCAGCCGTCCCAGGAAACTAAAGGCTTTCTGCTCAGCCTTTTCCCTTATTGAACATGTATTAACAATAACCAGATCGGCATCCTCCAAAGATGGAGCAGCTCTGTAGTTTAAAGGTATCAGTGCCTTTGCAATCTGTTCGGAGTCATAAACATTCATTTGACAGCCGATGGTATTTATATAGAGGTTTTTTGTGTCCATCAAATTTGATACACTCGTAAAAAGTCCGCCGTAAAATTTTTAATGTACAACTATCGTTTTAATGTCCTGCATCAATATTTTGACGTCGGCAAATGAAGATTTTCCGTAACAGAACTTTTTTTTCCCCACGATAGTTTCAAGAACCTTTCCGTCCTTTAATTTTACGTTTGCCTGGACATGATCATCTTTCAGGAAAAACAAAATCGAGTCTATTTTGTCAAAATCGATGGATATCTCCGCCCTGCCCAGCTTGCCCGTAAAATATGTCTTGCCGTTGCAGGAAAACTTTTCAAGGTCGATAGACACGTCTGACTGATCAATAAGGGTTACGTAATAATTTTTTTCAGGTTCAGGGACGGTAACCATGCCGTCGTTATTCATACTCCCCATTCCGAGTGAACAAAAACACGCCAACATCACAAGACCCAGCCATCGTCTTGTTTTCATTATTCCCTCCTTTTGTTTGAATAATCTGTATCTTCTATCATTATGTCATTTTTAAGGTCTTGCAAAACAGACTCAACATCCTTTTCACATCCTGGAGCAATGTTTATTTCAACAATGCCAAGCCCTGAATCGAGCGTTGTTAAAACCGCAATGCCGTCATAAGCTTCAAGAATAAATTTAATAAAACAAATTTCTCTGTGGTCGACACGATAATACTTTTTTATTGTTTTCAAGAAGATGTCAACACTCCCAAAGATTTTACAATCATATTACAAATCCTCTAATCATGCTTATATCTTTACTGTCAACCCAAAACAAAATTAATGCCCAAAACAAAATTAATGATGGTTGACAAACGTTTTGCTCTTTGATTCAGTAACATACTTTGTATGCTGGATTGTGTTTAACATGATAACCTGAAATCTTTAAAAGATGAAAACGAGATGAAAATAATGTTTAATGACTTTATAAATAACATAACCGATAAAATTTTAAAAGGAACAAGCAGCATTATCTCTTATAAAGAGGCGTGCGATCTTGCGAATATTTCCAAAGAACATACTACAGATTTAATCACATGCGCCAATAAAATAAGGAATAAATTCAAATCGGACAATGTTTTTACATGCTCTATAATTAATGCAAAATCGTGGCTCTGTTCCCAGGACTGCGCATTCTGCGCCCAGTCCGCCCATCATAAAACAGGAGTCAAAACCTATCCGTTGTTAAGTGAAAAAGAGCTCATGGACACCGGGGTTTCCATGCACAAAGCAGGCGCTGTAAAATACTCTATGGTAACCAGCGGCTACATGTTAAAAAAAGACGAAATAGAAACAATCTGCCGCGTAGCGGAAAAAATAAAATTAAAAACAGATATTAATGTCTGTGCGTCCTTAGGCATGCTGACCGAATCGATGGCAAAAAAGCTTAAAGCGTCAGGAGTTACAACGTATCATCACAACCTGGAAACCGCCAGAAGTTATTTTGATCAAATATGCACGACACATGCTTACGACGAAGATATCGAGACGGTCAAACTTGTCAAATCCACAGGCCTTAATATCTGCTGCGGAGGCATACTGGGGTTGGGTGAAACGTGGGAACAGCGTGTGGAGCTGGCATTTACCCTAAAAGAGCTTGATGTTGATGTGATACCGATAAATTTTCTAAACCCGATCCCCGGGTCCAGGATGGAAAACAGGCCATTGCTTTCACCCATGGAAGCATTAAAGTGTATAGCCCTTTTCAGGTTTATAAACCCGGAAAAGGACATAACCATATGCGGCGGCAGGGAAGTTGTGCTGCAGGATTATCAGTCATGGGTGTTTTTGGCCGGCGCAAACGGGTTAATGGTGGGCAATTATTTGACTACAAAGGGCCGAAGCATAAAAACGGATATGGATATGATCAGGCAGGCAGGACTTAATAATAATGGATAATATTAGAACAAAAAATCAGCAGCTTAAGGCAGACGAAAAAAAATATATCTGGTACCCTTTTACCCAGATGCGCGAGCATGAAAAGGAAGATACTATTGTCATTGAGCAGGGAGACGGATGCATATTAAAGGATATAGACGGTAATGAATATATCGATGGTATATCCTCGCTCTGGACGAACGTACACGGCCACAGGAAAAAAGAGCTTGATCTTGCCGTAAAGAAACAGATCGATATGATCGCGCATTCAACACTGCTCGGACTTTCCAATGTCCCTGCCATTACATGCGCAAAAAAACTGATTAATATTGCTCCAAAAGGTCTGAAAAGGGTTTTTTATTCAGATAGCGGCTCCACCGCAGTCGAAATAGCCCTTAAAATTGCCTTTCAGTATCAACAGCAATCTTTTAAAGGGGATCGAAACAAGACAAAATTTATCTCCATGACCAATGCATACCATGGTGATACCATAGGTTCCGTCAGCGTAGGCGGCATCGATCTGTTTCATTCCGTATACGGCCCCCTTCTTTTCGACTCCATACAGGTCAAATCTCCTTATTGCTATAGATGCCCCTTTGGCAAAACAATAAAAGATAAAACTCATCCGTCATGCGGTTTTGAATGTATAGCTCATATGGAAGCTGTTATGAAAAAACATGCGCATGAGGTTGCCGCTCTTGTGATAGAACCCCTGGTGCAGGGAGCTGCCGGGCTTTTAGTACAGCCTGAAGGATATCTGAAAAAGGTAAGAGAGCTTTGCAGCAGATATAATATCCTTATGATTGCCGACGAGGTTGCGGTAGGTTTCGGAAAGACCGGCAAAATGTTCGCGTGTGAGCATGAAGAGGTGTCGCCCGACATAATGGCTCTTGCCAAGGGAATCTCAGGAGGTTATCTGCCTCTTGCGGCGACTTTGACCACTGAAGAAATATATCAAGGGTTTTTGGGAAGATACGAGGAGTTTAAAACTTTTTTTCATGGCCACACCTATACGGGCAATCCCCTTGCCTGTGCCGTGGCCATTGCAAATATGGAAGTTTTTGAACAAGAGAACATTATTGAAAATCTTGCTGGAAAGATCAAGCGCCTGGCAAAAAAATTACAACCGTTTTTGTCCCTGGCACACGTCGGCGATCTGCGCCAAAAAGGAATTATGGTCGGCATAGAGATAGTTGCAGACAAAAAAACAAAGGAGCCTTTTCCGCCACAAAAGCAAACAGGACGCAGGATAATATTGCAGGCGCGAAAGCAAGGGCTTATTATACGTCCGTTAGGTGATGTAATCGTACTTATGCCTCCTCTTGCCGTTTCAATTAATGAAATAGACAGGATATGTGAAATTACATACGAATCTATCCGCGCTGTTACCGAATACGGATAAAAGGCCTCTCCAGGCGAGACCCTGTGAACGCTTAAACGATTCTTTTGATTAGCGACAATTATTTTTTCCCTTCCTTCAGCGACAATCAAGTAATACTGTTAATTTCAAAATTATTGAAAAAATAAAATATTAAATCGTTTTGACAATCAATTTAATGCATTGTACAAATTTACGTTAATATTAAACGGTATTGACTGTGGCAATAATGATTATGAATAGCTATTATACGCTTAAAAATAAAATTTTACAGATAAACCAAGAGCTTATAGCTTTATTTTCCGACGTGAAATCGATGCCTGGAATGACAGGCTTTTTTTTTGGAGATTGGGAAAAAACATGCAGGGAGATCGATAAGCATATATCCGAAGAGATTGTTCGTGTTGCTGTTGTAGGCCCGATAAAATCGGGGAAGAGTACTTTTGCAAATTCACTTTTCAAGGGTGATTATTTAAAACGCGGTGCCGGTGTCGTTACGTCGATTGTTACAAAGATTCGCATCGGAGAAACACTTAAAGCAAAACTTTTTTTTAAATCCTGGGATGAGGTGAATAGCGAAATAAAAGAAGCTATGGTCCTTTTCCCATCTTTAAATCAGCGTTCAAAAACCGACGGATTCGACATCAGGCGGAAAAAAGATCGGGCTGATCTTCAACAGGCGATAGGCGCCTTGGAGACGGAACTTTTGATTACAGATGATGCACGAAACACAAACAGCGTTCTTCTTTCATCCTACTTAAAGGGATATGACCGTGTTAAAGATATTGTTTGTTCCGATACAAAAATATGGGAATATGAGGATGATCTTTTTGGAGAACACAGGGCTTTTGCGGGAGACGATGCACTGGCAGTATATCTTAAAGATATTCAGTTGCAAATTAATTCCGGAAATATCGGTAATAATATTGAAATTGCAGACTGCCAGGGAAGTGATTCTCCAAATCCTCTTCATCTTGCCATGATCCAGGATTATCTGCTTTTTACACACTTTATTATTTATGTGATAAGCAGCAGAACAGGTTTGCGGCGGGCGGATATAAGATTTTTGTCCATGATAAAAAAAATGGGAATCATGGATAATATCATATTTATAATCAATTGTGATTTTAGCGAGCACGAATCGATAGACGATCTTAAATCTTTGATTGAAAGGATAGAAGAAGACCTTTTATTGATAAAACCCGAGCCTGAGATTTACGCATTGTCATCGCTTTTTAACCTGTTTAAGGCACAAGGTAAAAAAATGACGCAAAAAGACAGGCAAAGGCTTGCTCAGTGGGAAAAAGAGGAGGAACTTGTAAATTTTTCAGACAAAGAAACAGAGAGTTTTGAGTCATCTTTTAATAATAAGCTTGAAAGAGAAACGTATTCCATACTGTTCAAAAACCATCTTGAACGTCTGTGTATAATTTCAGACGGGTTGTGTCACCAGGTGCGTGTCAATCATGATATTCTTGTCGGGGATGCCGACAGTGTTAATGAAATCATCGAAAAGGTCAAGTCCCACCAGGGGAAGATGGATCGGATAAAATCGATGATAAATAATACTCTTGATGGTGCGGCTGACAAGATCAGGCATAAATTTAAATTGGATATAGACCGGTTTTTCGATGCCCGGTCGGGTGAAGTCTTAAAGGATATAATCGGATTTATCAGAAATTATAAAATATTCTATAATGAGTATGAGGAAAATATTGATGCGTCAGGTTTTTCCAATACTCTATATCTGATATTCCAGGAATTCAAGCAGGCTCTTGATACGTATCTGGCTGAAACCGTAAATCCCAGAGTGATCCGGTTTGTAAGGGAGGAGGAAAAAAGTATTGAAGAATATTTTGAATCTGTTGCCAGCCCGTTTGATGCCGTTATTCAGGATGCGTCTGTTGCATATGCCGGCAACATGGCGGATATGGGGGGGATGCCCCTGACCTTTGAGCGCCGGGAAAGTATAAAATTGCTTGACATGAAATCGATAAGGTCGATTTCAGGGCTGGCCATTTTTCCTGCGACTGCGTCGATGCGCTACACGGCAAAGATAAAAATAGAAGCGGTAATGCG
>JAUVKB010000202.1 GCA_030596405.1 Deltaproteobacteria bacterium | reverse complement strand
GCTAAATTAAAAGATCCTTTTATGGCTCTTTCATTTTTAGCGCTTCCGGTTATACCGGAGTTGAAAATTACCGATAAAGGGCTTGTCGATGTTGTGAAGTTTCAGATTGTACCTTTATTTGTAAAAGAACAGTAATTTCCAAAACAAAGGTTGCACTTATGAAAGTAGATGACAAAAATTTGCGCCCCATTTGGCTTGATGAGAATTTAAAGACCATTAAGGTCATAGATCAAAGGCTTCTTCCCCATGAGTTTATTATCGTTGATTTAAATAATGTCGATGATGTGATTATGGCGATAAAAGATATGTATGTAAGGGGCGCGCCCCTTATCGGCGTAACCGCTGCGTATGGCGTGTATCTTGCCGCCTTGAATTGCCCGGACAATCAAACAGCAAACGGCTTCTTGACAAAAGAGTGCGACAGAATAAAATCGGCAAGGCCTACCGCGGTTAATCTTGCATGGGCAGTGGATAAAGTTTTTTCAAAGATAAAAAAAGCCAAAGACAGACAAGAGAAGATAGACGCCGCGCTAAAAGAGGCTTGCTCGATAGAAGAGAAGGAAGTTGAAAACTGCAGGAAAATAGGCGAATACGGTCTGGCGCTTATTGATGAAATCAGCAGTAAAAAAAAGGGTGAAACCGTAAACGTGCTGACACATTGCAATGCCGGTTGGCTGGCCTGTGTCGAGTACGGCACTGCAACTGCTCCCATATATGCGGCGTTTGAAGCAGACATAGATATCCATGTATGGGTGGATGAAACAAGGCCCCTTAACCAGGGCTCCAGGCTGACGGCATGGGAGCTTGGCAAACACGGCGTAAAACATACCGTCATTACCGATAACGCCGGAGGTCATCTTATGCAGCACGGCATGGTTGATATGGTTATCGTGGGGACAGACAGAACAACATATACAGGAGACGTGGCAAACAAGATCGGAACATACCTTAAAGCTCTTGCAGCCAGGGACAACAACATACCTTTTTATACCGCCCTCCCGTCGAGCACCTTTGACTGGAATTTAAAAGACGGCATAAAAGAGATTCCTATCGAGGAACGTGATCCCGACGAGGTGCGTTTTGTTCAGGGCCTGGATCATAAGATAGTGCGAAATGTGCTTGTTCCCCCGGAAAACAGCCCTGCCGCCAATTTTGCATTCGATGTAACGCCTGCAAGGCTTGTGACCGGTTTTATTACTGAAAGAGGTGTCTGCAAGGCTGCTGAGGCTGATATTTTGCGGCTTTTTCCTGAAAAGAGGGTGTAAATATTATGCTGACGGAACTAGAGAAAAGGATTATAGCGTCGATCCAGGGTGATATTGCAATAACAGAGCGGCCTTATCTTGCGATCGCAAAAGATTTAAAGATATCAGAGGAAGAACTGCTGGACAAGTTAAAAAATCTTTGCGACAGAGGTGTAATCAGAAGATTCGGGGCAACCATCCGGCATCAGAAATCCGGTTTTCAGGCAAATGCAATGGCGGCATGGTCGGTTGATGAAGATCGTATCGATGAGGTTGGGAAAAAGATGGCGTCATATAGTGAGGTTTCACATTGTTACCGGAGAAATCCTGTCCCGAAATGGCCCTACAACCTTTATACCATGATTCATACAAAAGACGAAAGAGCATGCCGTGAAATGGTACATAAAATATCAGAAGAAATCTCGGTCGATACATACATTCTTCTTTTCAGCCGCAGGGAATTAAAAAAAACGTCTATGGAATACTTCCCAAAAAACAATTTCAAAAATAACGGAGCCTAAAAATAATGGAGCCTAAAAATAACGAGGATTGATTATATTTTAAGTTGTGAGGCGCGATACACCAAATATACTTCTGATCAATCCATGGATCCATGATTTTGCAGCATATGACTTCTGGGCCAAGCCGTTGGGATTGTTATCCCTTGCATCGATACTAAGATGCCATGGGTTTACAGTTTCATACATAGATTGTCTTGACCGTTTCCATCCGATGAGTTCTGTCCGTGCCGATCCTTTTGCCAGGCACGGAAGAGGACCTTATCTTAAAACCCGAATATCAAAGCCGAAAGGCCTTGAAGATATCCCAAGAAATTTTTCCAGGTATGGAATCAAAAAGAGATGGTTCAAAAAAGACCTGCAGACTCTTATAGAACCGCAACTTATTCTTGTTACTTCCATGATGACATACTGGTATCCAGGGGTGCAAGAGACCATACAGGCAATAAGAGAAGTCTTCCCTTATGTTCCGATTGTTCTTGGAGGGATATATGCCGGCCTTTGCCGTGATCATGCTTTATCGCATTCCGGCGCGGACATTGTTATCACGGGACCGGGTGAAAAGCAGATACTAAAGACGGCAAAAGAGTATACAGGATTTTCCGTAAAGCAAAAATTTGATCCTGACGATCTTGATACCTATCCCTATCCTGCATTCGACCTGCAGAAAAAAATAACATATGTTCCGATTCTTTCGTCAAAAGGCTGCCCGTTTTCATGCACATACTGTGCGTCAAACCTGTTGAATCCAAAGCGTATGCTGCGCGACCCGTTATCGGTCATAGAAGAGATACGTTTCTGGCATGAAAAGTATGAGGTAAACGATTTTGTCTTTTATGATGACGCACTTCTTGTTGATGCGCAAAGTCATGCAATGCCACTGTTTGAAGGGATAATAAAGGCAAATTTCAAAGTCCGTTTTCATACGCCGAATGCGGTTCACATTCGCGGAATTACAAGCCAGACAGCTATGCTGATGTATAAAGCAGGTTTTACTACGCTCCGTCTTGGGCTTGAAACTGCAGTATTTGAAGAAAGAGGTAATCTCGACAGGAAAGTAACGGCGGATGAGTTTAAACAGGCTGCAACCTGCCTGAAAGATGCGGGGTTTACGAAAAATCAGATAGGCGCATACCTGCTTGTGGGCCTTCCGGGGCAGAGGCTCGATTATATAAAGGATTCTATCGATATTGTCATACAAAATCAAATAACGCCTGTGCTTGCACATTATACCCCGATACCTCACACAGCTCTTTGGGAAAAGGCGGTCGCCGTATCGCGGTACGACCTTGAAAAAGACCCGGTCTTTACGAATAATGCAATATCTCCATGCCGGGCTGAAACCTTTTCATGGAATATTCTTTCATATTTGAAGAATTTGACCGGCTCACGGATTGCTGGTATGGTGTTATAATTAAAAGTTTTTCATGCAAAGAAGAAATTAAACGGTTATACAAATGCTTACCGATCTTGACGGTCAAATTGAGAGGATCACATACACCAATGAGGATAACGGGTTCACCATTGCCCGGCTGAAGGTTTACGGAAGACAAGATCTGGTGACCGTGGTCGGAAACCTTATGGCGCCTGCTCCCGGAGAAGTTCTTAAAATAAAAGGGGAGTGGGCCAGCCATCCCAAATATGGCGAGCAGTTTAAGATTGTCCAATATAAGACCACGGTTCCGGCTACTGTTTTCGGCATCCGCAAATATTTAGGTTCCGGTCTCATCAAAGGGATCGGTCCGGTCATGGCCGCGCGTATCGTAAAAAAATTCGGGAAAGAGACGCTTGATATCATCGAAAACAAGATCGAAAAGCTTGCCGGGGTTGATGGTGTCGGCAAAAAACGTATAGCCATGATCAAAAACGCATGGAAAGAACAGAAAGAGATCAGGGACGTGATGCTCTTTTTGCAAACCCACGGAGTAAGTTCGGGCTATGCCACAAAAATATTCAAGCAATATGGGAGCCGATCCATTGCCGTCGTCAAAGAGAATCCTTACAGACTTGCAACCGACATTTTTGGCATAGGGTTTGTAACCGCAGACAGTATTGC
>JAUVKB010000083.1 GCA_030596405.1 Deltaproteobacteria bacterium | reverse complement strand
TGATTATAGAGATGCTATGATCCTGGGCGTAAATAACGTCGCTAATTCACTTGCAGCGATCAAAAAACTTGTATTTGAGAAAAAAAAGCTTACGCTTGAACAGGTGCTCGACGCTTTAAAGAAAAACTGGGAAGGATTTGAAGATTTACATAAAGAGTGTCTGGCAGCTCCAAAGTTTGGAAACGATGACGATTATGTCGACCTGATAACAAGAGATATCTCGATAAAAATTGCAGAGGAAGTCAGCAAACATAAGACCATCTACGGGACCAACTGGTGTATCGACGGTTCAGCGGCCACAGGGCCTTTTATGCTTGGTGCGATGTGCGAAGCAACCCCTGATGGAAGAATAAACGGGGAGGCTTTCCATGATGGAAGCATATCCCCTGTAATGGGAACTGACGTAAACGGTCCTACGGCAACCCTTAAGTCTGTTGCCAAAGTTGATCCGCAAAGGTGCTGGAACCAGTTGTTTAATCAAACATTCCAGCCGGAATACCTTAAAGAACCGTATAGTGAAGTGTTCGCCAATTATCTTAAGACATTTGCCGACCTTGGTATTCACCATGTGCAGTTTTCCATAGTTGGAAAAGAACAGTTGGAAGAAGCACAAAAGGTTCCGGATGAGCATACCAATTTACTGGTGCGGGTATGTGGATATTCTGCTTATTTTGTTGATTTGAGCAAGGATATGCAGAGCTGGCTTATAGAAAGGACAGCACAGACTTTCTAACAAAAACAAATAATTACATTGATTATATATATTATGCCATTTTTCATCAATTTCAATTTTGATGAAAAATGGCATAAGTTTGTTTGTATTACAAGGCCATAAGGATATCTATCTGTCATGTTGCAGCAAGACAATTTGCCGGAAAAAGAGGAAGACTTAAAAGAAGTTAAGAATAGGGGGCTGGTTTCAAACATTCAGCATTACAGTATTCAGGACGGGCCTGGTATTAGAACCACGGTATTTTTAAAGGGATGCCCATTGAGATGCGCCTGGTGCAGCAACCCTGAATGCTTTCATATTTATCCTGAAATTATGATAGAGAAGAAAAAATGTGAGGGATGTAAAACATGTGTTAATATCTGTCCTCTTGAATGCATTGTTTATGATGAAAAAGAGAAAAGACCTCGAATCGACAGGGCCAGATGCGATAGATGCATGAAATGCGTGGAGAGCTGTAAAACAGGAGCGCTAAAGATTGTCGGTAAATATATGCATTTGGATGAGGTTATGCAGGAAGTATTAAAAGATGAATTGTTTTATCTTAACTCCGGCGGAGGTGTCACAGTATCCGGAGGTGAAATGTTATTTCAGAAAGATTTTTCATTGCAACTGCTCAAAGAATGTAAAAAAGAGCATTTGCACACTGCAATCGACACCACAGGTTATGCAGACTGGGACGTGCTGGAAGAGATATTAAAATATACTGATATAGTTCTGCTTGACCTAAAGCATATGGACCCTGAAAAACATAAAAAATGGACAGGTGTTGATAACAAAAAGATTCTGGAAAATGCCGTAAAAACAGTAAAAACCACCAGGGTCTGGATAAGAATACCAGTTATTCCAAACTTTAATAATGATAAGGAAAACATAATAAAAACAGCTAAGTTTGTCCATCAAATTGGTGCTGAAAAACTTAGCCTTTTAGGATATCATCCCCTTGGTAAACTTAAATACGAAGGTTTGGACAGAGCTTATCCCATGTCATCTCTTGCATCGTCTAAAGGTGAAGTTCAGCCGGTAAAAAAAGATGAACTGGATAAGTTGAAACAGACAATAGAAAAAAACGTACATGGTTTAAAGGTTACCGTGGGACATTAAGACCCGTTTTATCTGCAAGTTAAGGAGGAACATTATGGGTAAAGTGACTTTAACCAAAGAAAATAAAATTGCAGTACTGACCATTAACAGACCCAAGGTAAAAAATGCGCTTGACATGGAAGCATATGAAGAGTTTGAGAGCGGCATCAAAGAGGTTGTCAGCGATTCAGAGGTCAGGGTTGTGGTTATTACAGGTTCTGGAGATTCTTTTTGTGCGGGACTTGATTTGAAGTTTGCAGGGGTCCTTAAAAATATGAGGCCTATGGAACTGGTGGCCCTTATTAAGCGGCTGCAAAAAATGTTTTACTTTGAAAAAATAGGAAAGCCTATAATCTCTGCAGTAAAGGGATATACCCTGGGAAATGGTTGCGATATCGCTTTGGCGTCCGATTTTGTAATAGCTGCTGAAGATACAAAGATGGGTATGGTCTATACTAATTTGGGATTAATCCCGGATCTTGGAGGGACATTTAGACTTCCAAGGCTTGTTGGCCTGGCCAAGGCAAAAGAACTTATACTTACAGGAAAAGAGATCGATGCGGAATATGCTTTAAAGATCGGTATGGTTAATAAAGTTGTGCCAACAGAGAGGTTAATGGATGAAACAATGGCTTTGGCAGACAAGCTTGCAAAAAGAGCTCCAATAGCTCTATCCTTGTCAAAGGCGGCCATAGTCAAGGGGCTTGACACCGATTTGTCATCTACCCATGATTTTGAGGCATATATGCAAAGCATCTGTATTCAAAGTGATGACGTGACAGAAGCTGTGACTGCTTTTATGGAAAAAAGGAAGCCGGATTTTAAAGGCAACTAATAAACATGTAAATAATAAACGCCGCAAAAAAGGATTAAAAGACAGAGGTTAGTCCTAAAAAAAGCCAAAGAAAGGGCTTGTCTCTGCTGCAAATTGCCTTGACACCTCTATAGATGCCTGTATTATCTTTTTTGGTGTTGCTATCGATGCAAAAAAATAGAGCAAAAAATTATAATGAAAGGAGAAACCGTCCATGGCACAAACACTTACTGATCGAAAAGATGTACAGTTTGTTCTCTTTGACCATCTTAATATTGAAGAGTTGACCAAAGGAAAAAAATTTGAGGATCTTAATAAAAAGACTTTTGAGATGGTTATTTCAGAAGCCCGTTCTCTCGCGACAAAGGAGATGTTGCCGACCTCTGCTGACGCTGACCAGGAAGGATGCCTGTTTGAAGGAGGGGATGTAAAAGTTCCCGAATCGTTTCACCGTGTCTATGACCAGATAAAGAAAGGTGAATGGATTGCCGTTGCAGATGACCTTGAAGTAGGAGGTCAGGGTATGCCTGAGGTAATCTCTCTTGCTGTTCTGGAAATGTTTCACGCTTCAAATTCAGCGCTTGCCGGATTTCCCATGCTTGGCCACGGCGCTGCAAAACTTGTTGAAATTTTCGGAACAGAACAGATGAAAAAGCTCTTTTTACAAAAAATGTATTCCGGCCAGTGGGGAGGAACCATGCTCCTGACCGAACCGAATGCAGGTTCCGACGTAGGAGCTTTGGAAACTACGGCAACAAAAAATTCCGACGGAACATATTCTGTTCAGGGAAACAAGATATTTATCAGCGGCGGCGAACACGATCTGACCGAAAACATAATACATCCGGTGCTTGCCAGAATCGAAGGGGCGCCAAAAGGAACAGCGGGAATTTCATTATTCATAGTTCCCAAAATTTGGGTAAATGACGACGGGAGTCTTGGTGAAGCCAACGACGTGATCTGCACGGGAATCGAAGAAAAGATCGGACTGCACGGCAGCCCCACTTGCAGCCTTACACTGGGTGGAAAGGGCAATTGCAGGGGGTTTTTGCTGGGCGGGGAGAATAAGGGGATCAGAGTCATGTTTCACATGATGAACGAAGCCCGGCTTGCCGTGGCCATACAGGCTCTTGGACTTGCCAGCAGCGCGTATCTTTATTCAGTAAATTATGCAAGAGAAAGACTTCAGGGAAAAAGTTTAACCGGGGCAAAAGATTCTCCCCAGGTTCCCATTATTCAGCACCCCGACGTCCGCAGAATGCTGCTGTGGATGAAGGCACAGGTTGAAGGAAACAGGAGCATGAACTTTTATACCGCATTTTGTATGGATAAAGTCGCGATTACTGAAAATGAGGAAGAAAAGGAATATTTAGAAGACCTCATAGGCTTTCTTACCCCTATATGCAAGGCATACACCAGTGAAAAATCATGTCAGGTATGCGGGCAGGCAATTCAGGTTCACGGCGGCTACGGTGCCTGTCGTGACTATCCTGTGGAACAGCTTTTACGAGATTGCAAAATTACCACCATATATGAAGGAACAACAGGAATCCAGGCCATGGACTTGCTCGGCAGAAAGATAGGGATGAAACAGGGCAAACCATTTAAATCGTTAATCAAGGAAATCGGAAAAGTCACAGCAGCGGCAAGAAAAATACCAGATCTCAAGGATCTCGCTGGCAGGCTGGATGAAACCCTTACAAGTCTCACCATGACAACAATGCAGCTTGCCCAGGCCGCCGCAACTCCCAAGGTGCTTGAAGCCTTTGCCCATGCCTGTCCCCTGCTCGAAGTGTTCGGCGATGTAATTCTGGCCTGGATGTTATTATGGAGAGCATCCGCAGCCTCCACAAAATTAGACAAAATTTTGGGAGATGCCGACGATGAAAAGAAAAAAACAAAGATCAACAAGAATAAAGACGCTGCATATTATCATGGTCAGATTCAGACGGCCCGTTATTTCATCAACTCTGTTTTACCGGGAACTATAGGAAAAATGAATGCCATCAGCAATATAGAGGCGGCGCCGGTTAAAATTACGGACGCAGGTTTTGGAGGATAACTTTTATTTCGCAGTCTGCATATTCAAATTTAATGTTGTCAAACAAGCAATAACATTTCAACTTGACATAAGTTAAGTATATATGAAAGGAGCAAACAACCATGGCACAGACAATCACTGATCGAAGAGATGTGCAGTTTGTCCTCTACGAACAGTTTAACATTGAAACACTGTCAAAATCACCGAAATTTAAGGGGCTGAATAAAAAAACTTATGAAATGGTTCTTTCTGAAGCCCGTTCTTTGGCCACAAAAGAGATGCTGGCTATTTCACCAGAAGGTGATCAGGAAGGATGTCAATTTGAAAACGGCAAGGTAAAAATGCCGGAATCGTTTCATCGTGCCTACAACCTTGTAAGAGAAGGTGAATGGATTGCCGTTGCAGATGATCCTGAAGTCGGAGGGCAGGGCATGCCCCAAATAATTGCCACATCGGTTATGGAAATGTTTCAAGGCGCCAATGTGTCTCTTGCTTTGTTTTTTGTGCTTGGTCACGGTGCCGGGAAACTCATTGAACTGTTCGGCACAAAAAAACAAAAAGAGCTGTACTTAGAAAAAGTCTATTCCGGTGAGTGGGGAGGCACAATGGCTCTTACTGAATCTGGAGCCGGATCCGACGTCGGCGCGCTTATAACTTCTGCCAAAAAAAATTCCGACGGAACATATTCCATAACCGGAAACAAAATCTTTAACAGTTGCGCAGAGCATGATTTTACTGAAAATATTATCAATCCGGTTTTAGCAAGAATTGAAGGAGCGCCTGCCGGAACCAAGGGGATCTCTTTATTTGTCGTGCCCAAAATTTGGGTAAATGACGACGGAAGTCTTGGCGAACCCAATGATGTTGTATGTACGGGAATTGAAGAAAAAATCGGCATTCATTCCAGCCCGACTTGCAGCATGACGCTGGGAGGAAAGGGAAACTGCAGGGGCACTCTGCTCGGTGAAGAAAATAAAGGGCTTAACGCGATGTTCCACATGATGAACGAAGCCCGACTTGCCGTGGCTATCCAGGCGCTCGGAGGCGCCAGTGCCTCTTTTCTTTATGCAGTAAACTATGCTCGGGAAAGACTTCAGGGCAAACATTTAACCCAGTCAAGAAATCCTGATGCTTCGCCGGTAGCCATTATTGAACATCCTGATGTCCGCAGGATGCTGCTGTGGATGAAAGCCCAGGTTGAAGGAAACAGAAGCCTTAACTATTATGTTGCAATGTGCATGGATAAGGCGGAAATTGCCGAAAACGATGAAGAAAAAGAAAGACTAAATGATCGTATATCTATTCTCACACCCATCTGCAAGGCATATACCAGTGAAAAAAGCTGTGAAGTATGCACAATGGGGATTCAAGTTTACGGCGGATACGGTGCCTGCCGTGAATACCCAATGGAGCAGCTTTTGAGAGATTGCAGAATATCAACAATCTATGAAGGGACAACCGGTATCCAGTCCATGGATTTGCTGTCCAGAAAAATTGGAATGAAAAAGGGAAAACCGTTCAAGGAACTTTTAGAGGAAATGCAAAGTACAGTTGCAGAGGCCAAAAACAAACCGGGATTAGAGGATATTGCCGTACAGATGGAAGGCACTGTTACACGATTGCTGGAAACAGCCTTACATCTTATGCAGAAGATGCCGTCTAATATTTCTGCAGCTTTTGCTCAGTCCTATCCTTTCCTTGAAGTATGTGGAGATGTTGTAATTGGATGGATGCTGCTCTGGAGAGCATCTGTTGCATCATCTGCTTTAAGCAAACTCCTTGGTGACAAGGACGAAGAAAAACGCAAAGAACTGCTTAAAAAGAATAAAGACGCTGCGTTTTATGATGGCCAGATTCAGACAGCCCGTTATTTTATAAACTCCATGCTTCCTGAAACGGTTGGGAAGATGAGCGCCATAAAAAATATGGAAGCAGCGCCGGTAGAAATTACCGAAGCCGGCTTCGGCGGATAAATCTTGTCAAAACATATTTTGTCCTTGCCGTAACTGCGGCAAGGACAAAAAAACAAATTAAATAAGGATAACAGCTATGATAAAGTTAATTGCAGCCTTTTTTTCAGGCGTCTTTCTGTTTAATGCAATACCGCATTTAGTACAAGGGATTTGCGGAAAACAGCACATGACTCCTTTTAGCCCAAGTTCAAGCCCTGCGATTAATGTTATTTGGGGTTGGATTAACATGATAGTTGGGATATATTTGATCAGGTTCTCAACTATGGAACCGTGGAACGGTTTGACATGCGCTGTTTTTTGCGCAGGCGGGTTTGTCACCTCTTTATCTTTGGCAATATTCTGGACTAATCCGGAAGCTAGATTGCCTTGGCATAAAAACGGCTGAAGAATACACTACCTGATCCATTAAACGCAGTTTTTGGTTATATCTCCCTTTAATTCATATCCAACACAGTTTTCAGTTTTATCAATAACAGGCTTGATTTTACTTTTCTTTTAGGATACCTGTCGGCATATCTATTTGATTTTGTTAATTATAAAATTTGTCGTCAATAAAAGGGTTTTATCGTGAAAAACCGATGTACCGGTGTAATATTGGCCGGAGGATTAAACAAACGCTTTATCGGCAAAAACAAGGCGTTTATCCGTATTTACGGAAAAAGAGTCATTGATTATATTTATACTATATTTAAAGAGTTGTTTGAAGAGATTATTATTGTAACAAACGATCCTGTTAAATATATTGAATGGGATGTTCGTATTGTAACAGATATAATGTCGGAACGAAGTTCATTGACCGGTATCCATACAGGTCTCTTTTTTGCAACAAATCTTTATACTTTTATTACAGCCTGTGACACACCGTTTCTGAAAAAAGAGGTCGTTGAGACTATAATAGATGGCATTAAACCTGGATACAGCGTCACAATACCGGAAACTCCAAATGGTTTAGAACCGCTTTGCGCCGTATATTCAAAGAATTGCATTAAACCTATTGAACAGCAGATTATTAAGCAGGAATTTAAAATCAAGCAGTTTTTTAAAAAAAGACGGCTAAATAAAATTCCGGAAAACGTACTGCGTGACAAGGACCCGGACCTGCTATCTTTTTTTAATATGAACACTCCGTCTGATTTTGTCAGGGCGGAACAAATTGCCGAAAAATTGGAGCCTGATACTGAAACGGGGTGTTTTTAAAATGTCTTAAAAGAGTTAATATGAATATACAAGGTCTTGTTGAAACTATAAAAAAGCACCCTGATTATAACAAGGTTGGAATGATTTTGTGCCATAATGGTGTAGTTCGAAGCAAATCACGTGACGGCCGTAAAGTGTCCGGCCTTAAGATCAAGGTAGACCATAAAAAACTTCAACAGGTGCTAAATGAGAATAAAAAAAGATCGGGAATAATAGAAATACTGGTTAAAATAGATGATAACAGGAGCTTGTCCGTAGGTGATGACATTATGTTTCTGGTCGTTGCCGGTGACATTCGTGATAATGTTATAATAGTGCTCCATGACGTGCTTAATGCCATTAAAACAACGGTTACAACAAAGACTGAATTTTTTGTATAATAAATGAGACACGCTATGAAGCCGGTAAGATTGTTGACGCTGACCGGCTAATTTGATAAAAAATGTGTTATGAAAAACAAATCTTTCAAATATGAAAGACTGCGAGACGAGATGGTTAGGCGGCAGATTGAGGCACGCGGCATAACAGACTCAAAAGTTGTTGCAGCCATCCGTAAAATTCCAAGGCACCTTTTTGTCAGTGAAGCTTTGATGGATCAGGCGTATAATGATTTTCCCCTTCCCATAGGCGAGCAGCAGACCATTTCACAGCCGTATATCGTTGCTGAAATGACCCAGGCGTTACAGCTTGAAAAAGAGGACCGTGTCCTTGAAATCGGAACAGGATCAGGATATCAGGCAGCGGTTCTTGCCGAACTCGCATTTCGTGTTTATACTATTGAAAGAATACATCCGCTCTATGTTAAAACACGCAAACTTTTTGACAATCTTCACTATCATAATATTGTCAGCCGTTATTCCGACGGCTCATTAGGATGGGAAGAAGAGAGCCCTTTTGATGCAATTATCGTTACCGCAGGCGCGCCGGAAATACCAAAAGTTCTGCTCAACCAGCTCGACATGGGAGGACGTATGGTGCTGCCCGTTGGAGACCAATATTCGCAGGAACTTGTTAAACTTTACAGAGATGAAGACGGTATCCACAAAACGCATCTCGGTGGATGCAGATTTGTCAAACTTGTAGGAGAACACGGCTGGAGAGCGCTTTAAATGTTTCAGCGCCTTTATGACTGGATACTCCACTGGGCGGAAACACCTTACGGAGCATGGGCGTTATTTCTGCT
>JAUVKB010000177.1 GCA_030596405.1 Deltaproteobacteria bacterium | reverse complement strand
GATTTTGTTTTGCTGGTCACAGAACCTACGCCATTCGGCCTGCATGACCTGAAACTGGCTGTCGGCGCTGTCAAGATTCTCGGGATTCCATGCGGGCTGGTCATCAACCGGTCAGACATCGGCAATGATCAGGTAAAAAAATATGCGGAAGAAAAAAACATTCCGATTTTGATGGAAATTCCTTTTGACAGGCGGATTGCAGAAGCCTATTCAAAAGGAGAGATGATCGTTGAGGTAATGCCCGAATGGAAAGAAAAATTCTTGGAATTAATTCACCATATTGAGAAAATCGCAGGGTGAAAAGGAGCTGTTTAAATGAAAGAGATAGTCATCATAAGCGGCAAGGGCGGGACAGGAAAGACCAGTATTATTGCAGCGTTTGCTTCACTGGCCGAAAACAAGGTTCTCTGTGATGCAGATGTGGACGCTGCTGATCTTCATTTGATCATGAACCCTAAGATCAAAGAACGCCATGATTTTAAATCCGGGCATACGGCAATTATTAATCATGACAAATGTACCCAGTGCAACCTGTGCCGCGATTTATGCAAGTGGGATGCTATTAGCGAAGATTTTGTGGTGGACTCCATTGAATGTGAGGGGTGCGGGGTCTGCTGGTATTTTTGTCCTGAAAAAGCTATCGACTCCCCTGTAAATACCTGCGGTGAATGGTATCTTTCCGATACCCGTTTTGGCCCTATGGCCCATGCCCGGCTTGACATTGCAGAAGATAATTCCGGCAAACTGGTATCACTTATCAGGCAGGAAGGAAAAAAGCTTGCTGAAGAAAAAAATCTGGATTTACTTTTTACAGATGGGCCTCCTGGTATAGGTTGCCCGGTTATTGCATCCCTCGGAGGGGCATCGGCCGTGCTTATCGTGGCCGAACCCACGGTTTCCGGCAGGCATGATATGGAGCGTGTAGCAAAGTTAGCCGCATTCTTTAAAATTCCTGCCATGGTATGTGTCAACAAGTTTGACCTTAACCCCGGTGAAGGAGAAGACATTGAGGCCTTTGCAAGAAAAGAAAATATAACCGTAATGGGGAGGATTCCTTTTGACCCTGCCTTTACCAAGGCGATGGTTCAGGGGAAAACCATTGTAGAATTTGACGGCAATTCCAAAGGTTGTGTGGCGGTCAAAAATTTATGGGATGAGCTGAAGCGGGTGTGTTAGATTTGAAACACTCTTTTTGTTAAACCAAAAAACTAAAAGGAGGTAAACAAAATGCCAAGAGGAGACGGAACAGGCCCTAGAGGCCAGGGAGCTGGAACGGGCAGAGGTGTGGGCGGCGCCGGTGGTCGTGGCCAAGGAGGCGGTTTTGCGGCAGGCCCTGGAGGTTTTTGCGTTTGTCCCAAATGTGGAGAAAAGGCAGCCCATCAACTGGGCAAGCCTTGTTATGAGCAAAAATGTCCAAAATGCGGAACTGCCATGACACGGGAATAGGTTAATGAAAACATATCTTGATTGCCTTCCCTGTTTTTTATCCCAGGCGCTCCGGACGGCGAGAATAGCAACTGATGATGAAAAAAAGGTCAAAAGAGTATTGGATGAAGTGGGGATGATGCTGAGAGATATCCCTCTTGAAAGCACTCCTCCTGAAAGCGGAAGATTGATCTATCGTAAAATCAGCAAGATTACGGGGAATTTAGATCCCTACAGAGAGATGAAAAGCGAAAGCACCAAAAAAGCCCTGTCATTGTATCCCTCTTTAAAAAGCCGGGTTGAAAAGTCCAATGACAGGGTTCTCGCCGCAATTAAAATTGCGATTGCCGGAAACGTAATAGATTTTGGCGCAAATTGGGGCTTTGATTTAAAACATGACATAAGCGAAGTCCTTGAGAAAGATTTTGCCGTGTGCGATTATAATAAATTCAAAGACGGGTTGGATAAAGCCGATGAGATCCTGTATATTGGAGATAATGCGGGAGAATGTGTCTTTGATAGAATCTTAATAGAGGAAATGAAAAAGCCTGTGATATATGTTGTCAGGGATGTGCCGATTATAAATGACGCCATATATGAGGATGCTGTGCAGGCAGGCATTGATAAGGTTGCGACCATATTATCATCGGGAACAGATGCTCCTGGAACTATTCTTAAAACATGCAGTTCGGAATTTAAGAATATTTATAAAAAATCAAAATTCATAATAAGTAAAGGCCAGGGGAATTATGAGGCGCTTTCCAGTGAAAACCGTCCAATATTCTTCCTCTTAAAGGCAAAGTGCGGGGTCATTGCCGATGATATCGGTGTTAGTGAAGGTGATATCATATTAAAAGAAATAAAAAATAGATAATTAATGTTTGACGAATTTGTAAAACAGGCAGGCGGGATTTTTTACTATCCCTTCAAATTTTTATGTTAACGATTTTTGCGATACCGTTTGTATCTATATGTTTTTCAAAATGGGAGGCAAGAAGGTCATACTCCTTATCCCTTGCGGCATGGCCGTGAATTTTTGAAACGTCAATATTTTTCAACCCGATGCTGTCAAGCCACAGTTTTGTGATACCCGGCGTGTCAAACAGACCGTGGATATAAGTGCCCATTATCCTTTGCCCGGCTACCTGGCAACCGTCTTCGTCATTACAGGCAATACTGTTTCGTGTCAAAACGCTAAACATCGGCTCACCGTTTTCCCTTACAGTTTCTCCCATATGGATCTCATAGCCTGTACCGTGAATATTTTGCCGGACAAACTGCGTTAGCGTGGTTGTTTTCGGGGCCTTTAAAAAGGTCTCCACCGGCAAAAGGGAGAGTCCTTCGGTTGTGCCCGGATTCCCTTCCAGCCCATTTGGATCATGAACACAGGTTCCCATCATCTGATAGCCGCCGCATATCCCGAGGATACAACCTCCCTGATCGGCATAGGCAACAAGTTTTTCAGACCATCGTGTTGATTTAAGCCAGTTAAGGTCGTATCGCGTGTTTTTTGATCCCGGTATAATAACGGCTGAAAAAGGAGAAAGCGGCTGCAATCTTTCAATGAAATATAAATCAAGACCGTTTAAGGATGAAATTGGGTCAAAATCCGTAAAATTGGAGATATGGGGAATACGGATAACCGCTATTGCCGGAACATCACCTTTTTTTAAAGGGACTTTTTTCGGACTTTCAATGACAACAGAATCTTCGGCCTCGATTTTAATATGATTATACCACGGCAGCACCCCAAAAACCTTTTTTTTAGTTTTTTGTTCTATCCAGCGCACTCCATCTTCAAAAAGAGAGATATCACCACGGAACCGGTTAACAATACATCCTGCTATACGGTCTTTCTGATTTTGATCGAGACATGCCAGGGTTCCGATGATCTGAGCAAAGACACCTCCTTTGTGGATATCTGCAACAAGTATAACCCGTGCATTTGCATACTCCGCCATACGGAAGTTAACAATATCATGAGGCATAAGGTTAACTTCCGCGCATGAGCCCGCGCCTTCCATTATGATCAGCTCATATGATTCACTCAGGCGGTCCAAGGCTGAGCATGCCTTATGAAAAAGATGTTTTTTCCGGCTGTGATACTCGCTTGCCGTGCTGTTTTGTATCGCCTTTCCAAACAGTACAACCTGGGCGCCTGTTTCACTGGTAGGTTTTAAAAGGATCGGGTTCATGTCCACGTGAGGCGGAATTTTTGCTGCCTCCGCCTGTACGATCTGAGCGCGGCCCATCTCTAAACCTTCTGCCGTAATCCCTGAATTATTGGACATGTTTTGCGCCTTAAACGGCGCAACGCGGATCCCTTTATCGGCAAAAAATCGGCAAAGCGCTGTGGTGACGATACTTTTCCCGACATCGGAACCTGTCCCGAAAACAGCTATACATTCAGTTTTTCTTCTATTTTTCAATCCCGACCCTGGCCTGCACGCCATTCTGGTAATAATGTTTGATTTCTTTCATCTCCGTTACCAGATCCGCCCTTTTTATGATTTCAGGAGGCGCTGACCGCCCGGTTATAACAAGTTCCATATTATCCGGTTTTGAATCTATTATATCGAGAAGATCCTGGGTGGTTATAAGGTCGCACGTTACAGCTACGTTTCCTTCTTCGATGACAACCACATCATGTTCGCCGGCGGAAATGATCGATTTAACCTTTTCAAGCCCTTTTTTCCCGGCTTCTATATCTTCGGGCGAGGGTTTGCCCATAACAAAACGGCCAAGACCGTACTGCTCAATTGTTATAAGGTCTGAAAATCTTTCCAGCGCTTTAATTTCACTATAATCACCCATTTTCATAAACTGTATGATGAAAACCTTTAATCCGGCGCCCGCAGCTCTAACCGACAAACCTAAAGACGCGGTAGTTTTCCCTTTTCCATTACCTGTATAAACCTGCACGTATCCTTTTTTGGTTTTTTTCATGGTTTTCCCTTTTTTCCATATTACAATTAAAGCGCCCTGCGGCATGCCGCAGGGCACTTCACGGTTTGATATTATAGATTATAAAAAATGCGGGTCAAACGATACAACGATTTTTTACTCGACTTTATTTCCGGCTTCAGGACCCGGACTGGTAATATAAATTGAATCAATATCTATGATAACCACTCCTTTAGGATTTCCTTTAGGGTTACTTTTTTTT
>JAUVKB010000129.1 GCA_030596405.1 Deltaproteobacteria bacterium | reverse complement strand
GCATAGCAAACAATCTGTTCCTCTATGGAAAGAGGAAGCATGTCCCGCTCGGGAAGGGGAAGATCATAGCGCTTGATATCTTTTAATGATATGCCTGTACCAACATGCCGTTCACATACAAGAGCATGTTTAAAAAAACCTTTTTTTTCAAGAAGTTCCCTTCCAAGGTATCCGTGGCAGACATAAGGGTGCTTGCCGGTGCAGCCCAGTTCCGGCGTATCGGTTAAAAAAATGCCTATGTCGTGCAGCATGGCGGCTTCCATGATAAAACAGATATCCGGATTCAGATGGGCCGCTTTTTTGGCGGCATCTGCCGCTTTTTTGGCGACAAGTTTTCCATGTTGAATTAAAATATTAAACGTTTTTGAGCCGGGATTATAAAATTCTGTAATAATATCAACTGGATTCATTATTATCTTAGCCGGCTCTCAATCGGCGCTTCCCGACAGAAGCACGCCTTCGATAAAAGGGTCCAGCGCTCCATCAAGAACAGCGTTGACGTTTCCTGTTTCCATGTTTATCCGATGGTCCTTGACCATCTGATAAGGCTGCATAACATATGACCTGATCTGATTGCCCCAGGCTATTTCATCCTTTGTATTGTGCATCTCCTGCTTTTTTTCTTCCTGTTTTTGTTTTTCACTCTGGTGCAGACGGGCCTTTAAAACCTTCATCGCCATCTCCCTGTTTCTGTGCTGGGATTTTTCCTGCTGGCACTGAACGACAATTTTTGTGGGGAGATGTGTAATGCGGATCGCGCTGCTTGTTTTGTTTACATGCTGCCCGCCTGCGCCGCTGGCCCTGAAAACATCAATACGCAGATCTTTATCCTCGATTTTTATAACAATTTCATCATCGATTTCAGGATAAACAAATACGGAGGCAAAGGATGTATGCCGTTTGCCGTTTGCGTTAAATGGTGAAATCCTGACCAGACGATGAACCCCGTTTTCCGTTTTCAAGTAGCCGTATGCATATTCTCCGCTTGCCGTAAAAGTAACGCTTTTGATCCCTGCTTCGTCGCCAGGCTGAAAATCGATGATGTCGACCTTAAAACCTTTCCGCTCGCTCCACCTTGCATACATTCTAAAAAGCATTTCGGCCCAGTCCTGAGCTTCGGTTCCCCCGGCCCCGGCATTAATTGAAATAATGGCGTTGTTCCGGTCATCTTCACCATCAAGCATAATGTCGAGTGAAAACTTTTTTATTCTCTGGTCAATGTCTTGAATCTGCCGTGAAACATCTTCCAGAGCCTCTTTGTCAGACTCCTCAGTGGCAAGCTCAAACAATATTTCACTTTCTTCAAGATCGCTGGAAAGCTTTTTAAAACATTGTACCCGGCCGGACAGCAATGTACGTTCTTTTAAAACAGGTTTGGCATTTTCCGGATTGTCCCAGAAACTTTTCCCGGCAATCATGTCCTCAATTTCATCAAGCCTTTTTTCTTTAGCATCTATGTCAAAGATAGCCCTTCAAATCTTCAAGTTTTATATAAAAATCCTTAATGGCCTGCTTAATTTCCATGGTCATTGTTTATACCTCCTTATTATATATTCTAATGGTTTGTAATATATTTATTAATATAATAACCAAACACAGCTTTGCAAATATATCACCGAAACGGGTATAAAAGGTAATTTTGTCGATTAAAGGGACAAAACGGGTCATCACAGCTTCTTGAAACAGATCTGTTTTCGCAATAATCCTGCCGACCGGATCTACGAATCCGCTTATGCCCGTATTTGCCGATCTTACAAAGGCGCGTCTATTCTCTACTGCCCGGAATACCGACATGGAAAAATGCTGATACGGCGCGCCTGTTTTTCCAAACCATGCATCATTAGTAATACTTACAAGCAATGCCGCACCGTTTTTAACCATGGCTCTGGAAAGGTTCGGAAAAATTATTTCAAAACAGATTTGAACCCCGAGTCTGTTGCTGCCCCACTGAATCGTATCGCCTTTAATGCCTGATCTGAAATCTCCAACCTGTGCTACAATTTTTCCAAGAAACGGCAGCCATTTATTAAAGGGAACATATTCGCCAAACGGGACAAGATGAACCTTATCGTACTTGTCACGGACATTTCCTTCCGGGTCAATCAGGTATGCACTGTTATAGTATTCAATATTGCCATTTATTTGAATAAAGGAAGGGCTGCCGATTAAAAAGTATGTGCCGGTATCCTGGATCGCCTTTTGAACCGATTGCGTCAATTCCGTATTATAAATCAAATAAAAAGGAGTGGCGGTTTCAGGCCATACAATAAGATCAGAGTGATGATCTTTGGCTGAAAGAGACAAATTAATGTATTTGATCGTGGTTTCAGCTTGAAACCGGGGATCCCATTTTTTTGACTGGTCGATATTTCCCTGGACGATTGTAACATGTGCAGACCCGGAATTTCCGGATAGTTCGTCAACCGATTTTATTTGCCGTTTTCCATAAAACCAGTAAAAACAAAAAATAATAACAAAAATAAATATTGATGCAGCTGCAATACTTTTTGAAGTTTTCCTCCCCTGCCGTTTTTTTTGAGCCAAACACAAAAATGCAAGAAATATTGTTGTATTGGACAATACAATTAAAAAAGATATGCCGTATACACCAAGTATATCTGAAATTTGTATGATATTCAACGATCGGAATTGAGAATGTCCAATAAATTCCCAGGGAAACCCGGTAAAAAGGAACGATCGTATATATTCCAGACAAACCCATAAAAAAGGTATTATAAACAGACAGGTCAAAGGTTTTTTGCATAGCCGGGCAACCGCCGCCGAAAAGACCGCCACATAAAGGGCAAGATAGGCGGATAAAGCAAAGAGGATGAGCACGCATAAATAGGCCGGAAGGTGGCCGTAAGTTTTCATTGTATAGGCGAGCCAGTACGCAAGTGTCAGATAATGGATAAATCCGGTTAAAAAACCAAGATAAAAACTCTGCTTTGGGGGTAGATCTCTTAAACAGATCAATAAGGGGACAAGGGCAAACCAGGCAAACCAGGAAATTCCGATATTGGGAAAAGAGCATGTAAGCAGCAAGCCGCTTAAAACGGCCGGAAAAATTTTCGGTCTGTTAATATTGTTTGTATTCAATATATGCCTATACATGGAAACTGCTAAAAAACCGCAGATTTTAAAAATTTACAAAAAACTCTTGGCATCCGGGCTATCGGAACAAAAATTTTTTAATTATTTAATATTAAAAAAGATTATGTCAATACTTTTTAGGAATCAGAAGTTTTCAAATTTTAGCCTGGTTGAATAAAGTTTGACAAAATAAATTAAGTATGGCTAAAATATATATAAAATTTAAAGTTGTAATAAATAGCACAAAGGCGTGCTGAACTTTATAAATTAAGTATGGGAGAGACAAAGACGTCTGCACCTCTATACAAGAGGGCAGGCGTTTTTTTATTTTAACTAAAATAATTACGGCAATTAAAAGGAGAAGTTAAAATGCGTTTTTCAAAGACTAATGATGTGCTTGGAACCTCAAATCGCGGCAACCCAACAGAATCGAGCCTGTGTACATTGTGCCGGGCCGATTGCCAGGGGAAATGTGAAACATGGCTGTCCAGCCTTGTGGGGCGCAAACTGCTCTACCCGAGAAGCTTCGGTATTGTGACGGCAGGCGCTAATAATACCACCCATGTAGGTGTATCCTATAACTCGCTCAGAATTCAGGGATATGCCTATGGCGCTCACGGGCTGAGCGAGGGCCTGAGCAATGATCCTGATGACTGTATCTTCCCGAATGTAAGCCTTGAGACGGAATTCGGCAAGGAAGTCAAGACCAAAATACGTATGCCGCTGATGACCGGCGCACTAGGCTCAACATTTGTCGCCGAGAAGTACTGGGATTCATTTGCAATAGGCGGTGCATTAGTCGGTATTCCCGTTGTTATCGGTGAAAATGTTGTCGGGGTTGACCGTAGTTCTGAAATAGGGTCCGGCGATACCCGCAAGGGTAAAATTAAATGTTCCCCGGAGCTGGAGCGGCGCATAGACGGTTATCTCCGTTATTATGACGGTTATGGCGCGATAATTGTTCAGCTTAATGTGGAAGATACCCGCAACGGCGTGGCGGAATTTGTTGCGGATAAGTATGGCGACAAGTGTATCATTGAATTAAAATGGGGTCAGGGCGCCAAGAATATCGGCGGGGAAATTCAGGTCAGAACCCTTGATTATGCTATTTTCCTTAAGGAACGCGGGTATGTGCTCGATCCGGACCCCACATTGCCCGACGTACAGCAGGCTTTTGAAAAAGGCTCCATTAAATCCTTTGCCCGTCACAGCCGTCTTGGCAACACAAATATAGACACAGTGGAGCAGGTGCGCAGTGAGTTTATGAGTTCTGTTGAATATCTTCGCAGTATCGGTTTTAAGAGAATTACATTAAAGACCGGCTCTTATGGTATGGAAGAACTGGCAATGGCAATCAAATTTGCCACAGACGCAAAACTTGATCTGCTTACAATAGACGGTTCCGGCGGCGGAACCGGTATGAGCCCCTGGAATATGATGCAGAGCTGGGGAGTGCCGTCAATTAATCTCCATTCCAAAGCATATGACTACGCCAATATATTAGCTGCCAAAGGAGATGATGTTGTAGATATGTCTTTTGCCGGCGGTTTTGCCCTTGAAGACCATATATTCAAAGCAATTGCACTGGGTGCGCCTTTTACAAAGCTCGTCTGCATGGGG
Source organism: Deltaproteobacteria bacterium (assembly GCA_030596405.1). GTDB lineage: Bacteria > Desulfobacterota > Desulfobacteria > Desulfobacterales > JAUVKB01 > JAUVKB01. Next base: position 1,587 of record JAUVKB010000129.1, on the reverse strand, counting down.
AGAGCGATTATGATTCCCGGATTTGTGGGCTCAAACATCGAAGGCGCGCTCCATCATGCAAAAAGGGGAGAGGTTAACGGTCACTGGTCGGAATTGCCCAAAACAGTAGAAAGAGTCGGAAAGAGCGCTAAAGAAATCTTCGCCTCATATTTTGACGTAGAGAAAAAGGTGGGCAAGAGTGAGATGAAGAATATCCCATATGGCGCTATTGCCTTCTATACCATGGCCGACAAACTTGCATGCGGGCTGCAGCAACTTTTGGCAGGCGCAAGAAAATTTTCCGTTAACCAGATTACCCGCGGGGATATTTTTTCCGGCAACAGGGAAACTGCAAAGGAGACCGGGATACCGCACGTTACTGATGTCAACGATGAAAGCGCCAGGAAAATACTCAATTCATAAATGATGTTTATGACTGATTCAAGAAGGACGTTCAAACATATGTTTCGTCCTTATATTTTATCATCGGGCTTACTTGACTTTAATCCAGAGCAGTCTTGCCGAATCCGGGCCGGGATTTTTCCATTCAAAGGGCGTTTCAGATATCAGGTATACCACGTCACCGGCTCCAAGCATATGGACATCTTTCCCCAATTTTACCTGCAAGTTACCAGATAATAAATATCCCATTTCCTCTCCTTTATGGATAAAAAAATGGGCGGGGAGATTTGTTTCGGCTGGAATTTCGATTATATAAGGTTCGGCTTTCGGCTCAAAATCCAATGGAGTCAAAAGTTTCCCCAAAACACTTCCTTTAGGTATGTTTTGAAACTGCATATCTACAGCTTCAGAGGCCGGGAAAACTACCCGATTACGGCTGTCTCCCAACTTCTTGAAAAAAGAACCCACTTCAACTGAAAGGGTTTGCGCCATTTTGAAAAGAGCGGGTAATGATGGGTATATCTGGTTGTTTTCCACTTGTGATATGGTGCTTGAGGTTACGCCGACGGACTTGGCCAGTTCGGTCTGGGACAAGCCTTTTTTTAAACGTAGCTCTTTCAGGCAAACACCTATGCCAATACGAGTTGCTGAACGTTTTTCAGAATCAAAGGTGATATCGAGACCTTTATTCCAGTAATAAAACGGCTCGTTAAGTATATTTATATCACGTTTTTCAGCTTTTACCACCGTCAAAGAAGTGCTGCCCCTTTTGATTGAAAGATCTATTGCTACCTGTGCTATTTTATTTATATGGGCTTTGAGGCGTTGGGAATGGGCGCCTTTTTCAACGATCCAGTAAGCGATTGTATTCAGTTCATACAGTCGTGGACAGGAGTGCGAATAAAATTTTATTATCTGTTCTTCTCCTCCCCATAATTCCTGCATGCCTGTGAGGCTGTCAAAAATAAATCCAACATCTCCATCCATGGTCTTATGCAGCCCGTAAAATGCACCTGTCACATGGTCTGCATTACGGGGTTCATCCACTCTGATGATTCGGCATGGTCTGTTAAATTCATTTTCCTCATAGAATTTTAAAAAGACATCAGCCCCTTCCCCCTTGCCGCAAGAAAAACAGTCCATAATGGTTAAGAACCGGTAGTCGGCCAAAGGCCCCAGTTGCTCTAAAAGATTTTTTATTGAACG
>JAUVKB010000244.1 GCA_030596405.1 Deltaproteobacteria bacterium | reverse complement strand
GGAATCTTTGCATGGGCCTTCGCTGAAATTAATTAATTTTAAACACGAAATCGACATTATACAGGTCCGGATGGATCAACAGAAGCAGGCGGCCCACCTGCTTCGAGAAAACCTGCGCGGCATTAAGTTCGCCAAGTTCGCATTGGTTGAAAACAGCGCAAAAACCGGTCTTGAAACCTCACACAAAAATATGATGTTTTATCCGAAGGATATTATGCCCCGTGAATTAAAAAACGACGGGCGCACATGGAGGCTTAAAATAGGCAACAGCATATTGAATAAAGATTCTCTGCTCATGACCGGGGGCGGAGCCGTTGTAGGCGTGATACCAAAAGGCCTTCCTTCTTTGACTATGCCTGAAATCAATCTTTCCGCTTTTCTCAAACTTTTGCCGTACGCGGCTATTATATCACTGTTAGGATTCATGGAAGCGATATCGATTGCCAAGGCCATGGCGGCAAAAACAGGGCAGAAACTCGATCCTAATCAGGAGCTGATAGGTCAGGGTCTTGCCAATATCCTCGGCGCTGTGGGAAAGAGTTATCCAGTGTCCGGATCTTTTTCCAGATCAGCGGTAAACCTGCAGGCCGGCGCCCTGTCAGGTGTGTCCAGTGTGGTTACAAGTCTGACCGTTATTATCGCTCTGCTCTTTTTTACGCCTCTTTTATACCATTTGCCCCAGGCCGTGCTCGCGGCGGTAATTATGATGGCGGTCATAGGACTTGTTAATGTCACCGGTTTTGTGCATGCATGGAGAGCTCAGTGGTATGACGGGGCCATATCGATTATTACCTTTGTTTGCACCCTGGCGTTTGCTCCCCATCTTGACAAGGGCATTATGGTCGGAGTGGCCCTTTCGTTGCTTGTTTTCCTGTATAAGAGCATGCGGCCCACTGTGGCCAGCCTGTCCAGGACCCATGACATGGCTCTTAAGTGCGCCGACCACTTTGAACTCAAAGAGTGCAGCCATATCGCCGTGATACGGTTTGACGGCACATTATTTTTTGCCAATGCGAGCTATCTGGAAGACCAGGTATTTAAAATAAGATCCTCAAAACCTGAACTTAAGCATATTATCATTGTGGCCGACGGCATAAACGACATGGACGCATCAGGCGAAGAAGAGCTTTCCCTGCTGGTTGAAAGAGTCCGCAGCGGTGGTTATGGAATTTCTTTCAGCGGGATAAAGGAGAATGTTATGGCTGTATTAAAACGGACTCACCTGTTGGAAAAAATCGGACGGGAAAATATCTATTACAGTGAAAGCGAAGCGATAAATGTTGTTTTTAGAAAAACCCATCCTGATTTAGACATGTCCAGTTGTCCTTTAATAACTCATGTCCCTGACCCTGAACATACGAACGGGGAACATACGAACGGGGAACATACGAACGGGGAGTTTTGATATGCCGATTATTTTTCTTTGCAGCGGCGTGTACAGTAATGCTGAAAAAATAGCAGAAAAGGTTTCCTCATCTACCGGATACAAAATTATCCGTGATCGGGAGCTGATTGATGAGGCAGGCAAAAGGTATAAACTCGGAAAGGATAAGATTGAGCGGGCTGTTTACGGCAAAGCCTCGGTGTTTAATAAATTTACCCATGACAAGGAAAGAGCCACAGCTTTTTTAAAGACCATTCTTGCAAAATATCTGAGCGAAGACAAGCGGCTATATTTCGGTTGTCTCGGCCATCTCATACCCGAAAAGATTACTCACGTTCTTAAAGTCCTGGTAATCGCGGAGATGCCGGCCAGAGTTCAGCAGGCGGTCAAAAAAGACGGTCTGTCCGAAAAAGACGCGGCAAAGCTTATCCATAAAAAAGATGAAAGCGCATTTTTATGGACTCAATATCTTTTTAAAAAGGATTGTTGGGATTCTTCGCTCTACGATATTGTGGTTCCATCGGGAAAAATCGATGCTGATGAGGCTGCCGGACTGATCATGGAGAACCTTGAAAAGGGTGTTCTCCAGCCTGATACCGCTTCCAAAAAAGCTGTTCGCGATTTTGCGACGGCAGCGGAAGTTGAAATGGCGCTTGCCCGGAAAGGGCACGACATACAGGTTGCGGCGGATGACGGCCGGATATCTCTGACTATTAACAAAAGTGTGCTTATGCTTTCAAGGCTGGAGGAAGAGCTTAAAAAAACCGTTGCAGGCATGCCCGGTGTTAAAGACGTAAAAACCAGTGTGGGCAAAGATTTTTATCAGACCGATATATACCGCCGGTACGATTTTAATACTCCGTCCAGGGTGCTGCTTGTGGATGACGAAAAACAGTTTGTTCAAACACTTTCCGAACGGCTGCTTATGCGTGAGGTCGGATCGCATGTGGTATGCGACGGCAGGGAGGCTCTTGATTTTGTTCAGCAGGAGGAACCTGAGGTCATGGTTCTGGATCTTAAAATGCCCGGCATTGACGGCATTGAGGTGTTGCGCCGTGTAAAAGAGACAAATCCGGCCGTTGAGGTAATCATTCTTACCGGACAGGGCTCTAAAAAGGATTATGATATCTGCATGGAACTTGGGGCCTTTGCTTATCTGGAAAAGCCCGTCGATATGGAGCTGCTAACCAAAACCATGAATGATGCCCATGCCAAAATCAGAAGCAAAAGAGAGGCCTAATGGAAGATAAAAAGTATAAATGGAACGGGTGGAAGATGCCCATTCTGCATTTAAATGATCCCGACTATTGTGAGTTCGGCTGTCCCATATGCAGGAGCGCAAGGAGAGGAAACCGGATTGCCAAATTTGTCCAGTCGATTGAAATGGCATTGACTTTTGGGGGTTGCTGGTGGGGAAAGGCAAGGGAAAAAAAATACGG
>JAUVKB010000097.1 GCA_030596405.1 Deltaproteobacteria bacterium | reverse complement strand
TCCAGCGCTATGAAAAGAGGTAAAAAGGGTGTTGGTTATGTAAGAGCCGGTGGATCTCAAACGCCGCTCAAAGAACACAAAATGAAAGTTATTTACAAAGGAAGGCCGCTTGCAGATGCTGACGTAGTTATCTTAAGTAAAAGCGGATGGAAAAAAACCGTTATGACCGATTCCAATGGTATACTCTCGATCATTCCCCCTAAAACCAGGCCCCCTTCTTCGGTCTCTGGTATGACTGCAATGATGCGCTCTAATGGTAAAAAGGAGGGAGACTCTTCTATGATGGGAAAAATGATGGGGAAGAGTATGGGAAAATCTCAGCATAAGGGAGAAGATAAGGTTGGACATGCCGGGGAAGGGATGTCTGAAAATGCTAAACAGAGGATGGCTAAAAAATCTGATAAAGCATCCTATGAAAGCGTATTCAGAATGGAAGACAAATTGCTTTATATGGTTGTTCATAAAGATGCGACAACAGGGGAATACCATTGTGCCACGTTGCCGATGTCTTTGCGAACCATGAATATGGGAGGAAGTTACCAGAGCGAATGGCGGAGCAAAACAAAGGGATTCGGTTTTTGGGGTATCATGGGCGCTTCGTTAGGTATAGTCGGTGTCACAGGGAATATTTATCGCAAGAAAAAACGCAACAGGGAGACTATCTTCAAGTCTAGGAAATCATAGTCATAACACGTATTTTTAGTGAGTTTGCTTTGTTCATTTTCAAGGCATTATGGGTGATATTGATTTAAACCTAATATTAAGGAGAGCTATTATGCACATTTCAGAAGGCATATTATCTGCACCCGTTTTGGCCACGGGCGCTGCCCTCACGGTAGCCGGCTGTGCCGTGGACGGTATTATCGGGCTTCTGTTAGGTTGGGCGGCTATTCCAGCCATTCTGGTAGCCCTCACACTGCAAGCTCTTCTGTTTTAATTCGGGGGGGGATTACAGTCCTTGGCGTCAATACTGCCAATGTCGCGGTGCCGGCAATTGCTTGCTATTACATGTATAATTATGCGGTAAAACGTAAAAATATTTTCATCTCTTTGGGGTCAGCATTTGCCTGCGGGTTCCTGGCTATACTTTTAACGAGCATCGTGGTAGGTATTTCCTTAGTGTTCACAGGAGAGGCGTTTATGGAAGTATCGAAACTGGTGGTTATCGCTCACTTTCCGATTATGATCTATGTAAAGAGTATACAATTTTAAAACTTTCATATAAAAGCTGTTAATTTCAGCAGCGCCACCACCATCGTCATGTCGGTGCTCGGCCTGATATTTTCGGGCACTGTGATAATCGGCGCCCTTTTGAAACCACGGTTCTGGTGCCCTTACTGTCCTTTGGGGCTTTTCCTTTCCTGGTACAAAAAATTCAGTTTTTTAAAACTGAAAAAGGATTGCCAGAAATGCACCATGTGCGGAATCTGTTATAATGTCTGTCCTGTGGAAATTGAGCAGGTTTTTAAAGAACGGGAAAAAGAGGATGTGACCTTTACGGACTGCAATCTATGCCTTAAGTGTGTGGAATACTGTCCTGAAGACGGCGCCTTAAGGGCGACCTTTCTTGGCAAAACAATCTACAAATCCACCAGCAAAGGTTTCTTTTCGAGGCAGGATATAATCAATTAAGAATTACGAATTAGGAATTAGGAATTAGGAATTATTATGAATCAACTTGAAAAACGCAAGGCCCGTTTTGCCCGAAGTATGGTTCGTTCGGCGGAGACGGTACTGGCCGAACTGGAGGGGAACGGGGATCTGCCGGAAGGGATGGGCTATTTCATCGATATAATGAGAGATGTATTTATAAAGCAGGACAAATCCTTGATTTCGACCCGTCTTCAGGGAGGTGACAACAAAAAACTGATCGGGACATACTGCGTCATGGTTCCCGAAGAGCTGATCTATGCGGCAGGAGCAGTACCTGTCCGGCTTTGCGGGGGAAGCTATGAGGCGTCCTGCATTGGGGATGATTTTGTGCCTCGTGATACATGCCCGGTAGCAAAAGCAGCCATCGGCTTTACCTCTCTGGATCTCATATCTTTATATCAGATGTGCGATGCGGTCGTAGTTCCGACCACCTGTGACGCAAAGAGAAAAATGGGTGAGGAACTTTCCGCATTTACCGAAGTCTGGATGCTCGAGGTGCCCCACATCAAGGAGAGTGAAGGCGCAAGAAAGCAATGGCTTGAGCAGCTTTATGCCTTAAAAAAAAATATTGAAAAATTTGCGGGAAGAACATTTACGGCCAAAAAGATCAGGCGTAAAAAGCTCGTGGCCGCAATCAGAATGATAGGCCGGGCCCAGTATCAGGCACGCAGGCTTTATGAAACCAGAATGTCTTTTCCTCCTGTAATCTACGGCCGGGATGCCATGCTTGCGATCAATGCCTACAGCTTTGATACAGCTTCCTGCTGGACAGATGCAATGACAAGGCTGAATGATGAATTGGACGAGCGGCGCCAAAAAGGCCGGTTTGTTTGCAGTAAGCGTGAGCCGCGGATACTTATAGCCGGATCTCCCCCGATTTTTCCCAACTGGAAAATCCCCTGTCTCCTTGAAGAGATGGGGGCCGTGATTGTGGCCGACGAGTCATGCATGGGCAGCCGTTATCTCTACGATCCGGTAGGGATTGCCGAAAAATCGATGACCGACATGATGGTGGGGATAGCCGCCAGATACATCATGCCCTGCGTATGTCCGTCATTTGCGCCTAATGAAGACCGGCTCTTCAGGCTGCTTCAGATGGTTGAGGAGTTCAGGATTGACGGCATCATCTATTATGTTCTCAAGGGGTGCGTAATTTATGACTTTGAGCTGATTCGGGTGGAAAAGATAATGAAAGAAAAGGAGATACCCATACTGCGGGTGGAAACAGACTACAGCCCTGAAGATGTTGAACAGATCAGGACGCGTGTCGAGGCATTTGTAGAGATGCTTGAAAGAAAAAAATTAAAAAAAAAAGGGGGATAATCATATGGAATTTTATGCAGGTATTGATGCGGGTTCAACTTACACCAAAACGGCTATTGTAGATAATAACGGCGCTGTGATGTGCCATAAGATTGCGCCCACCGGGATAGACTGCTCTATCACGGCCATGGAGTCATTTAACGATTTGTGTGATGAACTGGCTGTTTCGCAGTCGAATATTTTCATCACTTCCACAGGTTACGGCCGGAGGATGATCGAGATTGCGGATCAGAATGTTACAGAGATAAAGGCTCATGCCGCAGGCGGGAGCCGGAAGTTATCGGATGGAATGGAAATCAGGACGATTATCGATATAGGGGGGCAGGACAGCAAGGTGATCCTCCTTGATGAAGAGGGGGAAACGATAAATTTTGCCATGAATGATAAATGCGCGGCAGGCACAGGCCGTTTTCTGGAAGTTATTTCCAGGGTTCTTCAGGTAAATCTAAATGATCTCGGCGCGCTTTCGCTTCAGGCAAAGGCGCCCTGTCAGATAAGCAGCCTGTGCGCCGTATTTGCGGAATCCGAGGTGATATCGCTCCTTGCCAGGAAGAATAAACGCTCCGATATTATTGCCGGAATTCACAGATCACTGGCAAGGCGGATTTCATCCATGGCAAGAAAGACCGGCGTGGAACCCAATGTGCTCCTGACCGGCGGCGGAGCCCTTAACCCCGGTCTTGTTGCCGCATTTGAAGATGAATTGATGATGGATATCCATGTTGAAGGTAATCCTCAACTCAACGGCGCAGTGGGAGCCGCTCTGATAGGCAGGAATTCGAACGGGGGAGCAGGGTGATTCCGGGCAATATGCCCATTGAGTTTCCAGCAGCCTGTTTCATGGCGCTGCTGCTTGGAATCACCTCCGGAATAAGTCAGTGCACTGTTGTTTGCGCTCCGTTTATCAGCACCTATGTAATGGGCACAAAAAAAGGAGCGGCAGAGGGCCTGAAATCTTTTTTTGTTTTTTCGGCAGGAAGAGTTTTTATGTGCTCTATGCTCGGTCTTGGCGCCGGTTATATGGGCGCGGCATTCACCGGCAATGGGGGAAATCTTAAATATGGTTCAATAATTTATGGCGTTGCGCTGATCCTGGCAGGTTCATTGATGCTTATGCGCCCTGTTTGCGTATGCAGAAAATCTGAAGATAAAAAGGGTTTGTTCTCCTTTTTTTCAAGACGTTTTGCCTTTAATCCGACAACCCACCTGTTTGTTATGGGAAGCGCGCTTGCGGTAATTCCATGTCCGCCGATGGGAGCCATGCTCCTTTACAGTATCAAAATGCCGTCAATAATCTCGTGCGGCATCATGATGGCGCTGTTCGGCATCGGCACGGCGGTTTCTCCGCTGGCATTCATTTCTGTTGCAGCAGGCTGGTTTTCCGGAAAGCTCAGGACCGGGGCGCCGCAATACAGGATGATGTTCCAGAGAATCTCCGGTTTGATACTTATTCTGCTTGGAAGCTCTGCACTACATTAAGGAGAAAGGAGATTTATTAAAATGGTAATAAGGGGTACTTAGATTAATGAGAAATAGATCAGTGAGAAATGGTTAATTATTAATTATTAAAATGGAGGTGCAACGATGATAAATCTCAAAAGATTCTTGCAGGTGGTTTTTGTTTTGGCTTTTTGCTTTTGCTTTTCCGGAATTGTTTCCGCCCATACAATGTGGCTGAATGTCACAGATTATAACCCGAAAATTTTTTCCCACCCTAAATATGCTCCAAAACCGAGAGCAAAGAGTGTGATCTATTTTGGCTGGGGCCACAAATATCCTGTCGACGGTTTTTTTGGGGACAAATATTTGGGAGATTTTTTCCTGATCAAAACGGATGGCAGCAAAAAAGTCTTAGAACCCGGAAAAGGAGGGTTTAAGGCTGTCGAAATAATCATGAAGAAAGAGGGTGGATATATTGCCGCAGCTACGGTAAAACCAGCTTTTGCCGGGTACGTGAAAGGTAAAAAAGACTTTTTTGAAAGACGTTACGCGCAATATGCCAAGGCCATAATAAACACAGGAGAGGTTTTAGGTAATCCTTTCTCAAAACCGATAGGACACAAGCTGGAGATAATTCCGCTGGTAAACCCCGGCAAGCTTAAACTTGGAGACTGGTTTGAGTTCAAGGTACTGCTTGATGGAAAATCGGCAAAACGCGTCAAGGTTCATGCATGCTCTCTTTTTTCATTTACCGGTGAATCCTTTGATGTGTCAACTGATAATAACGGAAAGGCAAAGATAAGAGTTCTGCATTATTATGGGCCATGGATGGTAAAAGCAGTCATGAAGCTGCCCCCTTCAGGCGAGTTCAAGAATAAATGTCAAGAACTTTCCTATACTGCAACAATTACTTTTGCAGTGCCGTAAAGGTTGAAGCTGGAAGGCCGAAGGGCTGTATGATCCGCTTGATAGTCTTCAGCCTTTAACCTGTCCACCTAAAAACGAAAGGAGGGTATATAATGAAATATTTTATTATGTTTATATGTTTAACCGCCATGTTTACGATGACCGGTTCCGCTGCTTATGCCTCAATGCCTGACAGGGCGATCCTGTGGGAACTTGAAACTGCCAACCTCGATTATTATTATGATAATACCATGAGCAGAGCCGACAGCAGAGCCGCCAGGATAGCTCTTCTCGAAAAACCGAAAAAACTGATACTGCGTCAGGAAATTTTTCCTGTCTCAGGAGATGATCTGAAAAAATCCGGACGGTCATTGGCAGCCGGCAGCGCCAGGGTATGGATCAGAAATCCTGATGGTGAGATATCAGAGGTGAATTTGTCCCGGGACGGAGAAAACGAGCCTATAGCGCTAAATCTCCCCTTCGACCTCAATGCGGGCGATCTGACCGGCACCTACCTCGTGGGCGTCTGTTTAGACGCCGGTATCATGGATTTTGATTCCGACGGCATAGATGAAAAGGTTCATCTTTATTCCAACTGTCTTGTGAGATATTATAAAAAAAATGGGGCAAAAGGTGAAAACCCTGACATGTTTTTTAAGGATCCGGACAAGATCGCGCTTGAAATAGGGCCATATATACCTGAAAAAATTTTAAAAAAAACATTCGTGCGTCGTCGTCCCCGCTCCATCAGAAACGGTTCTGATATCGGTTACGTTAGAGGCATATCTCAAGGATCACTCAGGGAACAGAAGATGAAGATTTTCTACAAAGGGAGTTCCCTTGCGGATACAGAGGTATTTATCCTGAGTAAAAGCGGCTGGGAAAAAACCGTTATGACCGATTCCGAGGGTGTAATATCGATTACTCCTCCAAAAACTCTTGAAACCATGATGGACCCGGCCCAATTTCGTCGGCATTATAAAAAGATGTCCGCAGACCGGTCTGAAGTGAAAAAATGCAATAAAGAATACCAGCATGAAAAAGAACTTAAGACCGGACGTTGTGCCTGGCAAGAGTATAATAGAAGCAGATACGGGGCCGAAGACAGGCTGTTGTATATGGTGGCTTACAAAGATCCGGCAACCGGTGAATATCACTGCGCAACTCTGCCTGTGACCTTGCGGATGAGGTCTTATGGAGGCTGGCGGAGCAGTTCAAAAGGGTTTGGTTTTTGGGGCATCATTGGCGCGGGCTTAGGCGTTGTCGGTTTTACCGGCGGTCTTTACCATAAAAAAAGGAGGAAAAGGGAAAGCATCTTTAAGTCTAAAAAACCACAGCCATAAACATGGCCCAGAGGGATAACTACACTTAGGTAAGTTTTGCAAAAAAACTATGTTATCCCTTTTTTGTCATCAATGATGATCCATATCAAGGAGAGCTATTATGCATATTTCAGAAGGCGTATTATCTGCACCCGTGCTGCTTACAGGAGCTGCCATCATGATGGCCGGTTGCGCCGTGGGGCTTAAAAAAATGAACTATGACCGGATACCCCAGGTCGCCATCCTGTCGGCAACTTTTTTTGTGGCATCCCTTATTCATGTTCCAATCGGACCATCAAGTGTACACCTCATATTAAACGGTATTATCGGGCTTCTGTTGGGCTGGGCGGCTTTTCCCGCCATTCTGGTGGCCCTCACCCTGCAATCCATCCTGTTTCAATTCGGGGGGATTACAGCCATTGGAGTCAATACGGTCAATGTGGCGATGCCGGCCATTATCTGCTTTTACATGTTTAATTATGCAGTCAGACGTGAAAATACTTTCATATCGTTGGGCGCGGCATTTGTTTGCGGTTTTCTGGCTGTATTTCTAACGAGCATCATGGTTGGTATTTCTCTGGTCTTCACAGGAGAGGCGTTTGTGGAAGTATCGAAACTCGTGGTTATCGCTCATTTTCCGGTTATGATTATTGAAGGAATTATGACCGCATTTTGTGTGGTGTTTTTGAAAAAGGTTAAACCTGAAATATTAGGAGTAGCTCATGTGCCGGTTAAATCTATGTAAAGAGTATATAAGGCTCTTAAAAGTCATTGTTTTTTTTCTTTTAACCGTGCTGTATTTGTCAATTACAGTACCATGGGCTCTGGCCCACAATGTCCTTCTTACAGCCTATGTGGAAGGAAACAGCGTTTTTGTGGAAAGCGGGTTCAGTGATGGCACATCTTGTAAAAACGCAGGGATCGAGGTATTTGATCCCTCAGGCAAGAAGCTTCTGGAAGGTAAAACCAACGAACAGGGGGAATTTTCTTTCAAGCCGTCCCAAAAAACTGACCTGAAGATAGTGCTTGATGCAGGCATGGGGCACAGGGATGAATACACGGTGCCGGCAAACGAGCTGCAGGACATTGTGATCGGTAACCAGGCAACCGGGACTAAAGATGCTATGCCTGCCTCGACCACTGAAAGCCGGAAACCCACAGGGATAGCAGAAACTGTTGCCCAAATAGACCCAAAGGAGATTGAATCAATCGTTGACAGGGTCATACAAAAAAGACTGCGGCCCCTTACCCAGCTTATTGCTAAATCCCAGTGCAAGACAAAGTTTTCGCCCACGGAGATATTCGGCGGCATCGGGTACATATTGGGTCTTATGGGGATTGCCATGTATTTTAGATACCGAAAAGGCGGCAAGTCTTGAACATAGCTGAAACCTTTGCATACGGCAATTCGTTTGTCCACCGCCTTGACCCGCGTGTAAAGATCATCACAGCGGCTCTGTTTTCCCTTGTGGTGGCCCTTACCTATAAACTGGATATCCTTTATATCTCCGCAGTTATGGCCCTGGCGATCCTGGTTGCAGCCAGACTGCCCATGAAACAGGTATTTTTGCGCTTGATTGTAGTGAATGGATTTATACTGGTATTGTGGCTGTTTCTCCC
>JAUVKB010000151.1 GCA_030596405.1 Deltaproteobacteria bacterium | reverse complement strand
ATTGGGCAGCATGTAACGGAAAAAGTTGTTTTGTATCAGGTAAGACTTTGCCCTGCAAAACTCACAGGAAAAAAAGCGGTCTGTTTCTTTTAGAATGGCCGGAGCCCCGCACTGGGGGCACTGATGTACTATAAGCAGATTAAAACCGTTCACCGCTTGTTCCAATTATTCCAAGTAAAGACATAGAGATTGAATCTGTTAAAGTTTGAGGCCTATTTTCCTCGTATACAAAGTGCTTATAGATGAAAAATCCTCCTTGCCGGCTTAAAATCAGAGCTTTTCTCCACACTGGTTGCAGTAAAGAGATCTGTTTAAATTTTCGGTGCCGCATTTTGAGCAGTATTTTAGCTTCGGCTTTTTCTCCGCCGGCTCTCCGCAGCGTGAACAGAATTTTGCACTTGGCGTCATGTTTTTCCCGCAGTTTGCGCACTGTATGAAAACCAGCTGCTGATGCCCGCAGTGAGGACAAAATTTTGCGTTTGCCGGGATAGCATTGTGACAATCCGGGCAGGTATATGGCTTTTTATCTCCGGTTTGTCCGGAACCTATCTGAGTTTCGGGTTGGGTTCCGGGTTGAGTTCCGGAAAAGTATTGAGAGAACATTGCGGGCATCATAAATCCCATCCCCATCCCCATCCCGGCTCCTGCGCCGCCTTCTGATTCAGAAGCTTTTTCCATGGCCATGGCAGCCTTCATCCGCATTAGTTTGTCCATGTCCTTAAACACGCCCATACGGCTCCGGTCGTCGATAGCCTGTTGAACCTCAGGCGGAGGGGTGATCGAGGTAATATAGAGATGGGTCAGCCCGAGGCCGAAGTGGCTGAAATCGTCATGAAGACGTTTTGCCAGTTTTTCAGAAAGCTCATCATATTGAGACGGCAGGTTAAGTATGGAGTCGATGGTTTCTCCCATATAATCATTGAATCTGGACACAATAACACGATTCAGATAGCCTTCAATCTCTTCGGTGGTGTACATGCCCTGTGTGCCCACAAGACTGTTGACGAACAAAACAGGCTGAATAATTTGCAGATTGAATATGCCGAAAGCCCTAAGCCTTATCAGCCCCAGTTCGGAATCCTTGAATGCCACCGGGTCTCTGGTGCCCCATTTAAGATCTGTAAATATCTTTAGATTAAGAAAGTATACTTCGGCCCGCAATGGACTGCTAAGTCCCCACGGCAGGCTGATGATTTTGGTCAGGATAGGAATATTGGCGGTTTTAAGTGTGTGACGGCCGGGGCCAAAAGCTTCAACCGCCTTGCCCTGGTAGTAAAATACACATGCCTGGTTATCCCTTACGGTCAACTGTGCCCCGTATTTTATTTCACCCGAGCCTTTTTCCGGCAGACGGTGTACAAGCTCTTTGCCTGTATTGTCAAACCATTCAAGAACTTCCAAAAAAACAAGATTATTGGTTCCCATGTTCAGTTTTTCCTCCAGGAGGTTTTATGCCCCATATTTTTTCCGCATACTCAAGGACAGCCCTGTCACTTGAAAATTTTCCCATATTGGCTGTGTTCAGTATGGACCGGCGTGTCCATTCCTTTTGATCCGAGTAAACCAGGCTGACCTCTTCCTGCGCCAGGACAAATTGATGGTAATCGGCAAGCACCAGATAGTAGTCGCCTCTATTTAACAGTGAATCCAGAATCGGTTTAAACAGGTCCGGACTGTTCGGGGTGAAGTATCCTGTTTCTATCATGTCCAGGGTTTTTTTCAGTTCAGGGTCATTCTGATAGTATTTGTGGGGATTGTATCCTCCGGCCTTAAGCGTTTCCACCTCTTTTGTGTCCAAACCGAAGATGAAGATATTTTCCCTGCCGACTTCCTCCATGATTTCAATATTTGCGCCGTCCAATGTGCCTATGGTTAAAGCTCCGTTGAGGGCAAATTTCATATTTCCGGTTCCTGACGCTTCCATGCCCGCAGTCGATATTTGCTCGGACAGGTCGGTTCCCGGGATAATTTTTTCCGCCTGGGAAACGGAGTAGTTTGGTAAAAAGACTACTTTCAGCAGACTGCCGATTTCAGGATCGTTGTTAATGGTTTCCGCTACGGAAGTAATCAGCTTTATAATAAGTTTTGCCTGAAAATAACTCGGCGCGGCTTTTCCGCCGAATATTATGGTTCTCGGAACAATTTTTGATGTCGGATTTTCCTTGATGCGGTTATAAAGGGTTATGACGTGCAAAACATTTAACAGTTGCCGCTTATATTCATGGATCCGTTTTGTATGCACATCAAAAAGGGAATCCTTGTTTACGGCAATGCCGGTTTTTTCCAGAATATAGCGGGCAAGCAGCTCTTTGTTTTTTCTTTTCACCTTTTGCCAGCTCAAACGGAACTTGTTGTTATCGGCATAAGGAACAAGTTTTTTCAGCCTGTAAAGATTGCAGATCCATTCATGGCCGATAGTTGAAGTAATCAGCCGGGACAATTCCTGATTAATCTGAAGAAGCCACCGCCGGGGGGTAATACCGTTGGTTATATTTTTGATCTTTCCGGGGAAAAAATCATTAAATTCCTTGAAAAGACTGTTTTTCAGGATATTTGTGTGCAGAGCTGCAACGCCGTTGACCGAGTGGCTGCCCACAATGGCCAGATGGGCCATCCGTACCCTGCGGTCAGGTTCTTCCTGGATTAAGGAGAGCCTGGACAGAATTTCCAGGTTGCCCGGATACCGCCTTTTCACTTCTTTGAGGAATCGACGGTTTATTTCATAAATTATTTCCAGATGCCTGGGCAGGACTTTGCCTAAAAGGTCTGTCGGCCAGGTCTCAAGAGCTTCGGGAAGCACTGTGTGATTGGTATAGGCAAATGTCCGCACACAAATATCCCATGCCGTGTTCCAGCCCAATCCTTCTTCGTCCATTAGAATACGCATGAACTCGGGTATGCTGATAGCCGGGTGTGTATCGTTTAGCTGAACCGCAATAAGATGCGGAATTTCTGAAAAAGAGTTATTGTTTTTTTTAAATCGCCGCATGATGTCCTGAAATGTCGCCGCAACAAAAAAATACTGCTGTTTGAGTCTGAGTTCCTTCCCATGTTCCGCCTCATCGCTGGGATACAGTACCTTGGAGATGTTTTCACTCATGACTTTTGCTTCTATCGCCCCTATGTAGTCTCCCTGGTTAAAGTAATCCAGATTGAATTCCCGGCTTGACATGGCTTTCCACAGGCGCATATTAATAACATTGTCGTTCTCAAAGCCGGGCACAAGAATATCACAGGCTACCGCCATGATGTTTTCCGTGTCCGCCCATCTGTATCTCAAATTTCCCTTGCTATCGGCATACATCTGTGAGCGTCCGTAAAATTTAATCGTGTAAAGGTTTTTCCGGCGTTTGATTTCCCACGGGTTTCCATATCTAAGCCAGTTGTCGGCTTTTTCAACCTGGTAGCCGTTAACTATATTCTGGAAAAATATTCCGTAATCGTAACGGATGCCGTAGCCGTAGCCTGGTATCTTGAGGGTGGCCATGGAATCCATGTAACAGGAGGCCAGTCTCCCTAAACCCCCGTTCCCAAGGCCTGCGTCCCATTCTTCTTCTTCAAGATCCTCTAAGCTGAATTCAAAATCATCCAGCATCCTGCAGCACTCGCCTTTCATTTGCAGGTTGGTGATATAATTTAACAAAAACCGGCCCGGTAAAAATTCAAGGGAGAGATAATATACCCTTTTGGCGACACTGTCGTAATAGGATCGCTGGGTTTTAATCCACCGTTCAATAAGCCTGTCCCGTATAGAGTAAGAAAGCCCTTTATAATACAGGTATTTTCTTGGCGGGTAATAATCACTGCCCAGAGTGGACATGATGTGCCTGGAGACATCATGTTTCAAAGAGCCTGTTTTTACGGGTTTTTCAAAGATTTTATCATCGGGAAACGGTTGTTTTTTGTTCATGGGGATGACCTCCGGCAGGTCCAAAGGCGATGTTAAAAAAATACTGAAAATTGTATTTATTTATGTTAAACATGGCAAAAAGACCGTTATGTGTCAAGAGAATAAACAGCTTGCTAATTCATTGATTTTTTTGTTATAATTAAATAATAATTATTAAAATAAAATTGAAACTTCTTTAGCCATATTTTTTTATGTGCCCGGCTCAATACATAAAGTTCTATTTTGAAAGGAGGATGATATGACTTCCGTTCATGATTTAAATATAGAAGACTTGTCACAGAACAGAATGCTGAACAAGCTTCTTAAGAATGTTGTCAAGGAAGTAAAACTTTATGCTGAAGATCAGATAAAACATATCAAGCAAAGCGCGCAGATCGGGCTTGCCCTTTCTGTTGAAAAAAATATAAACAGGCTTTTAGAAATGATAGTAAGCGAGGCAAGAGCCTTGTCAAGCGCTGATGCCGGCACATTATACATTGTCGATAAGCAAAGAGAGCATCTTTGTTTTGAAATATTGCAAAATGATACCATGAACATAAGAATCGGCGGGACCAGCAAACTTAAAAGCAACATGCCTGATGTCCCTCTTTATATTGACGGACAGCCGAACTATTCCAATGTGTCGTCATACGTTGCCTTAACCGGCGAAACGGTCAACATTCCTGATGTATATAAGGCGGAAGGGTTTGATTTCACCGGTCCGAGAAATTACGACAAATCGACGGGATACAGATCAAAGTCAATGCTGGTCATTCCGTTGAAAAATCATGAAAACGATATTATCGGTGTGTTGCAGCTCTTAAACTCCACAGATGCCGAGACAGACGAAGTGATCTCTTTTTCTCCGGAATATGTGAATCTGGTTGCATCTCTGGCTTCCCAGGCAGCCGTGGCCATGACCAACGCGCAGCTTATAGAGGAACTTAAAAATTTATTTTCCGCTTTTATCAAAAGCATAGCAACTGCCATCGATGAAAAATCCCCATATACCGGCGGGCATGTTAATAATATGTTCGGTTTGACCATGATGATCGCCGAAAAGATCAATGAAACCGGCAAAGGACATTTTAAAGATATCCATTTAAGTGATGATGAAATGGAAGAACTAAAAATGGCGGCGTGGATGCACGATGTGGGGAAAATTACAACGCCGGAGCATATTATAGACAAGGCCACCAAACTTCAAACCATTTGCGACCGTATAAAATTAGTTGAAACCAGATTTCTTCTGATCATAAAGTCGGTGGAAAACGAGTCTGTTTTAAGAAAACTCGAAAATTTAAAAAAGGAAAAACCAGGCGGAAAAAAAGGTGAACTGGAAACAGACT
>JAUVKB010000178.1 GCA_030596405.1 Deltaproteobacteria bacterium | reverse complement strand
TTACCTTTAATATTTATCTGCCTTTCAAACTCATCTCTTTTCATAACTATCCAATTCCTTAACTA
Source organism: Deltaproteobacteria bacterium (assembly GCA_030596405.1). Taxonomy (GTDB): domain Bacteria; phylum Desulfobacterota; class Desulfobacteria; order Desulfobacterales; family JAUVKB01; genus JAUVKB01. Next base: position 4,503 of record JAUVKB010000178.1, on the reverse strand, counting down.
CCCAATTTCATAGCTCTCCAATTCCATAACTATCTGGTCAAGCTCTGCTTTCTATAAAATTTATGAAAAATAATTAAACATGTCAAAGCATTATAAAACAATATAATTTAGACTCATACAAAAATTATTGCAAGAACAATTAAATCTGATAAAATAGAAAAATAAGGGAGAAAAAATGATAGAAACAACCATTCCAGGATACAGGACTTTACAGCTAAAGCACCTTGTTTTGGACTATAACGGCACCCTTGCATGTGACGGACGGATTCTTGAGGGTGTTAAGGAATCTCTTGAGATTCTGGCAAACAAGCTTAAAATTCACGTAATTACTGCGGACACTTTCGGAATAGCCGCATCGGAGCTGAAAAATGTTCCTTGTGAGCTTTCGATCCTTCCTGTTAAAAATCAGGATACCGGCAAACTGAACTATGTAAAGCAACTCGACCGCAATTATACGGTCTGTATAGGAAACGGTCGCAACGACCGGCTGATGCTCAAAGAGGCGGCTCTTGGTATCGCTGTTATACTTGAAGAGGGAGCTTGTCTGGAATGTGTGATTGCAGCCGACGTTGTTTGCACGGATATTGTATCAGCGCTTAAACTTCTTGTAAACCCGCTGCGATTGACAGCAACATTAAGGTCGTGACGCGATAATGCGTTATAAATTTAGATAAGGATTTTTCATGAAAAAAATTGCAATTCTACCCGGCGACGGCATAGGCCCTGAAGTAATGGAATCGGCAGTCAAAGTTCTTGATGCTGTCCGGAAAAAATTTTCTTTGGATTTAAAATATGAATTTGCAGACGTAGGGGGGTGCGCCATAGATAAACACGGAACAGCCCTGCCTGATCATACATTGGAATTATGCGAAGCAAGCGACGCTATCCTTTTTGGCTCCATAGGAGGCCCCAAATGGGAAAATCTTCCGCCTGATCAACAACCGGAGAGGGCTGCATTGCTTCCGTTGCGAAAGCACTTTGAACTTTTTTGCAACTTGAGGCCCGCAAAAATTTTCAAGTCACTGGCTGCCTCAAGTCCTCTTAAACCTGAAATTGTAAAAGACGGATTCGACATACTCTGTATCAGAGAGCTTACAGGCGGCATATATTTTGGCCGGCCAAAAGGGAGGCAGGGTACGGGTATTGAAGAAAAAGCCTTTGATACAATGGTCTATTCAAGGGGCGAGATAGAAAGAATTGCTAAAATAGCCTTTGAAACAGCCAGAACCAGAAGGAAAAAAGTGACGTCAATCGATAAGGCCAACGTTCTTACCACTATGGTGCTATGGAGAGAAGTCGTAACAGGAATCGGCAAAAAATATAATGACGTGGAACTGAACCATCTTTACATAGACAACGCCACAATGCAGCTGATGCAGAATCCTCACCAGTTTGATGTTCTGCTATGCGGCAATATGTTCGGCGATATTATTTCCGATCAATGCGCCATGATTACCGGCTCTATGGGACTTTTGGCTTCCGCCAGTCTTAATGAAAAAAATTTCGGGCTTTACGAGCCTGCGGGGGGCTCTGCCCCGGATATAGCCGGCAAAGGGATCGCCAATCCAATTGCACAGATTTTATCGACAGCCATGATGCTCAGACACAGCTTAAATTGCGGCAAAGCCGCCGACCTTATCGAAAAATCGGTTGCCGACGTATTGGAAGCCGGTATTCATACACCGGATATCGCTATAAATAAAAACAACTCCGTTACGACCCTGCAAATGGGGGATGCAATTATAGAAAAGATTATATGATAGGATTTCCGAGCAAAAAAGGAGATCAAAGGGAAGCTGTTTCAGAAAAGTGGCAAAGCCTCTTGACATAAGGAAAGCCGTAAAACAAAATAACTGGAAATTTTTGTAAAAAATGAATAATATTAATAGCATGGAAGCAGTTGAGGAAAAGTATAATAGGAGCATTGAAAGATATAAAAAAAATGAGGAAATATATAAGAGGAACGAAGAAATAACAAAAAAATTTTATGCGATTGAAGTCAGCATTTTAAACATTCTGGAATTTACGGATCTATTTGATATTCTTCTGTCCAAGATCAAGGAAGAATTTAATCTGCCCTTTGCCTGGATTACAATGATAGATAACAATGAACTGTCAAGCAGTATTCGGTCTCTTGCAGCTTCCGAAGTTTTAAAAGAGAATGTGAATGTCGTCGAGAAAAAGATTTTCATGGAACTTGCAGGGGCCACGACGAAACCTTTACTCGTAAATAAAGATTTATCGCTTTACAGCAAACTCATTCCACATAATGCGAGAAATATAATCAATTCAATGGCAATCGCGCCGATTTTCCTGGACGGTGAGATTATCGGAAGTTTTAATCAGGCAGATATCATGCCTGATCGGTTCCAGCCCGGCATTGACACAAGCGCTCTTGAACAGCTTGCCCTAAAGGTGTCTTTATGCCTGTCAAATGTTACTGCCCATGAAAAGCTGAAATTTTTAGCTTATCGTGATCCCTTAACGGGATTGCTGAACCGGAGAGTCATGGAAAAAGTGTTAAAGCGGGAATTCGGGCGCTACAAACGATATGCAACAAACCTGTCCGTAGTTTTTATAGATCTTGACGATTTTAAACTCGTAAATGACAAGTATGGACATGATCGTGGTGACAACCTTTTATTGTATGTAGCGGAACATTTGATCAAAACGACACGGGATTCTGATGTTGTGTCAAGGTTTGCAGGGGACGAGTTTGTAGTTATCCTTCCCGAGACTAAAGCAAAAATGGCTGAAAAAATAATGAATCGCTTGCAGCAATATTTACTTGACAACCCTTTATGTGAAGGTAGCATATTAATACCTGTATCCATCAGTTTCGGCGTGGCGTCAACCGAAGACAATACAGCCGATGATCATACCGGCCTGCTTAAGCTGGCCGATAAAAATCTATATATAGCCAAATCAAAGCGGAAAAAACTTGATGATATAGATTTGCAGCCCCGCAAGAACTCGAAACCGGCTATGTCGAATGGGTAGTGATTATGTATTTATTGGGTATGGATTCGGTTAGCAATCCGGATTTTGCAACATATGTTTTTTTAAAAAGAGTCTGGAAGAATCTAAAAAAACAGTATTATTTAATAGATATAAAACGGTTTAATTCCGATACATGCCTTCCTGAAATTAAAGATGAAATTGTTAAAATTTATACTGATAGAAAATATATTATAAAAGAGCCGCATTTTAATCAAAACGGAAGACCCGCCATAAAAGTTTATTCAAACCCGAAAGTATTTATTAATTTTACTGATACGGACACCTGCCAAACAGATAGTTTTAAAAAAATGGGAATACCAATAGAAACTGTCTTTATAACCGGTGAAAAGCGGTGGCGAAAAGAAATTCATGGGAAATGTTTGGGAAATAATTATTATGTCCCGAAATATTTTATAGTCCGTAATTTATTAATGGCGTTTGAGCAAAACCGTATAATAATAGAAAAGGGATTGCCTTTTGCCGACAATTTATTAAATGGAATTAAAACATATCAAAAAGATAAAGACCTGCCCCGCAGTGAAAATGATGATGTTGTTTTAGCTTTATCAATGCCTGTATGGTATTATGAAAATTTTCTTTCCATAAAATCGTATTCTGAAGAATAAACATTTAAGATTGCCTTATAAGCCCTTTTTAGAGCGACTTACGCTTTGAACAGTTCCCATTGAAAACCTCCTCATCGCTTTATACCTTAAGCGGTTCACATTTTAGGAGGTTTTTTTTTATCCACCAGAAATGTCAAACTCTGGGAATCCCTTGCAAAGCCGGGGGTTGCTCAAGATTAATTAATAAGATTTTTGCCGGTTAAACAAGGCAATCAACTGTTTTTAGACAAAAGTGATTGCGTTTATACGCATAGAATAATATAATAAATTATTTTAAATGTTAAACTAATTTTCCAGAGAAACTGTGTATGGAAAAGCTAAAAGTTCTTTTGGTTGATGACGAAGAAGAATTTATAAAAACGCTTTCTGAGCGACTGCAACTGCGGGGTTTTGTTGCTGAAATTGCTTTTAATGGAGAATATGCGCTAAAGATTGTTAACGATCGGCTTCCGGACGTGATGGTGCTGGATCTTAAAATGCCGGGAATCGACGGCATGGAAGTTCTTCGCCAGGTTAAAAAGGCATATCCGGAAATTCAGATCATCATTTTAACCGGGCACGGTTCTGAAAAGGATAAAAGGGAGGCCCTCCACTTTGGCGCGTATGACTATCTTCAAAAACCGGTTGAAATTAATACGCTTATCGACAAGATAAATAGCGCGCATAAATACAAGTTATAAAAAATTCCGGGAAAACAGTTTTTTAAAAAATCGGCATCCGATACGGGTTGAAGCATTTGAAGCCGTAAATGAAGGATAATATTGGCTTTAAGGGAGTATGATTTATGAAAACTAGAGTATTGTTGGTAGATGATGAAAAGGATTTTGTCGAAACCTTGTCCCAACGGCTTGAAGTAAGGGGGTTTGATGTAATGACG
>JAUVKB010000060.1 GCA_030596405.1 Deltaproteobacteria bacterium | reverse complement strand
CAGAAGCATGATCAGGCCATTTTATTTTTGGAGATGTCCCCTCATAACCGGCCACAGGACATACTTGCAGACATCTTCCGTTCTCAGCAAGGCATCGATCCACCACAACCACTTTCCCGTCAAAATATTGAAAATAGGGGCAAAGCCCCACGCAGGCACCGCATCTAACACATATGCCTTGATCAATTACTTCATCAATTACACGAAGCTGTCCTTGTAAAACATCTGTTTTCATTGCAAATCAAGCCTTTTTAAATTTTCCGGTTTAAATCTTTACAGTTCATCTCTTAACCCTTGAGAATACATCAAGATCCATTTTTGACACTTTCCCGTCCACCAGATAATAATAACCGGCCGCCGCAATCATTGCCGCATTATCTCCGCAAAGATGAACAGAAGGTATATGAACGGTTATCCCTTGTTTAAAAGCATCTTTACGGACTCTTTCTCTAAGCCCGTTGTTTGCAGCCACGCCGCCTGCAAGAGCAATATGGCTGCACCCGTTTTTTTTTGCGGCATAAATAATTTTATACGACAAAACATCTATTACAGATGCCTGAAACCCCGCGGCAATATCTTGAATTTGTTGTTTATATTCGTCCTGGTGGGTCTGGATATAACGACTGACGGCTGTTTTGATTCCGCTGAAACTAAAATCAAAACCTGTTTTGTCCAGATAGCTTCTGGGAAAGGCAATCTTTTCAGGGTCGCCCTCTTTTGACAGCCTGTCTATTATTTGTCCACCGGGATAGCCCAGACCCAGCATCTTGGCGACCTTGTCAAAAGCTTCTCCTGCCGCGTCATCGCGGGTTTGCCCCATAAGTCTATATTCCGTGTGTGTAAGCACATGATAGATGTTTGTATGGCCGCCTGATACAAGAAGAGCGGTAAAAGGAAATGGAGGCGGAGAGGATTCCAAAAATACCGAATTGATATGGCCCTCAAGATGATTTACCCCGATCCAGGGTATATCCAGGGCAAAAGCGTATGCTTTTGCAAAACAGAATCCGACGAGCAACGCACCGATAAGCCCAGGACCCCGGGTTACCGCAATTGCATTAAGTTGTTTTATATCGATGCCTGACTTGCGGATTGCTTCGTTTACCACCGGAACAATTACTTGAATATGTTTTCTTGAGGCAAGTTCAGGCACAACACCGCCGAACGGATGGTGCACGTCATCCTGAGACGCTACAATCGAAGATAAGATCTTTTTGCCGTCAACAACGACCGATGCTGCGGTTTCGTCGCAGGAAGTTTCAATGCCGAGTATAATCATACTAAATTTTATTAAGCCTCAAGGTCGATATTTTCAAGATCGATGGCAAAAACCTTTAAGGACAGATTGTTTGTTTTGCAAAAGTCCTTGACGGCGTCTTTGGTTTTTGAATCTTTGTTGTTTGAATTTTTATTGTTAAATGAGATAACCAGGCCGTCTATATTATGTTTTTGAGAAAGTTGTTCAATCTCCTTAAAAGTGCCGAGCACGGGATAACCCTGGATTCTTTTCCCGGTTTTCAGTTTGTCGTCATCAATAAAACCGATCGGCTTGACTCTGTGTTTCTTGTTGTTTAATATTTCGCGCAACAGTATCTCTCCGCCCCGGCCTGCGCCGTAAATAATAATTTTTTCACCGGCAAGGGTCTTGCGTTTCATTGTATCGATAAAGAACCTGAAAGAACCTCGAGATCCTAAGAGAAAACCGGTGGTAAGAAGCCAGTCGATTACAAACAGGCCTTTTGAAAAATCCTCAAACCGGTAGATAAAAGTTAATACCGCGACAGACAAAACAGTGGCAAAAGTAGACGCCTTCAGATATACAAATACGTCATTTGTGCTCATGTAACGCCAGATGCCCCTGTAAATTCCGATCGCAAAAAATGCCGTAAATTTGCACGCGATTACCGCGGGCAGGGACTGTAAAAACACTTTAAAATAGAGATGAAACGCACTGGAACCAAAACGGAGGCGGTAGGAAAGATAATATGCAAATGCAATCAAACAAAAATCAAGTGCGACCAGCATCAAATGGCGCTTATATGTGAGTTCAATAAGTATCGGCGTATATGAACGGCCGCGCAGCAAAGAAAACTCCTTTTCAGGATAGACGCGAAGCTGGGCAAGATAGACCCCCATCAGTAGAATCGAAAGGGCTACCGCTATAATAACCGCGGGCGAAGTAACCGTATCGGTTTTGCTGACAAACAATGCGGATGCCCCGGACACCGCGCTTATTCCATACAGGAACAAGACAGCGCCTTTTTCACCAAGGCCCATAAGGACTAATCTGTGAGACGTATGATCCTTTCCTCCAACCGAAGCTTTACGACCGCTTAAAAGCCGTATCAGTGTAACCATTGTGGTGTCAAAAACAGGCACCATAAGTATCATAACCGGCACGGCAAAAGAGGAGAGTCTGTTCGTGGCTGATGTTTCGGAATAAAAAAGACCCAGCACCGAAAGCGTAAATCCGATCAAAAGGCTTCCGCAGTCCCCCATAAAAATTGAAGCCGGGTTAAAGTTGTAGAATAAAAATGCAGCCAAAGCGCCGGCGCAAATCATAGACACATAAAATGCGTCCGGAAATCTGTTCATATATAACAGTGAAAGACATAAGGCGGCTATAAGGCCTGTGCCTGCGCAAAGTCCATCCATGTTGTCGATCAGGTTAAATGCATTGGTTATCCCCACAATCCATATAATAGTTATAAGCGTATCTATGGTAAGTGAGTCAAACCAGTGGAGCCGAAATCCAAGAAAGGTGACCAGGGAAGCGACCAGAATCTGGCCGACCAGCTTTGTGTGAGGTTTAATATGTATGAAATCGTCAAACAGCCCCAGAATAAAAAGCAGGGTCATGCCTATCCATATTACAGCGCTGACGGAAGGTAAAACCAGAGAGCCTGAACTTCTTGAAATATGGGGCAGAATTGATCCAAAGTCCGATATTAAAAAAAGGGGGATGGCAATGCCTGTATATATGGCGATGCCGCCGAAAAGAGCCGTCGCTTTATTGTGCCAGCGTTCTTTTTCAGGATAGGCCATCCAGCCTTTTTTAACTGCAATAACACGGATAAGCGGCGTCAATAGAAGACATAAAAAAAAGGATAGAAGCGTATAAAAATATATCATGGTGTATATATAATGGCAGAACTAAAGCCTTAGAAGCTGTCTCCTACGCCCTCCGGGCGCCTTTTGCCCCACTTGTTCAGTTTTTACAGACTGTTTTATTTTTATGAGCTCTTGCTACCCATTTCATCAGATTTGCAAGGCATTTTTTTATCCCGCCGAATATTGTTTCTTTTTGCGACGCCATTATTAACTCCATTGAATCTGCTCAGACGAATTTTTTCTTTCAACAACTTCTCCTATAACAAAGGCTCTTTCATTCATTGCCGAAAGACGGTCAAGAAATTCCTGAACGTCATTTTTATTAACAACAGCCACAAGGCCGATGCCGTTGTTGAACGTACGCATCATTTCCATGTCCGATACGTTTCCCGCCTGCTTGATAAAAGAAAAGACAGGCAAAGTATCCCAGCTTTTTTGTTTTACTATAATACCGCATCTTTCAGGCATTATTCTAACGATGTTGTCTGCAATCCCACCGCCCGTTATATGGGCCAGGCCTAAAACAGGCAGCCTTCTTATGCAACGGCGAATGGTTTCAGAATATATTTTTGTCGGCTCAAGAAGTTCTTCTCCGATTGTCCGGCCAAGTTCCGGCACATATGAATCTATCTTTAGTTTCAGGACATCGAAACAGATCTTGCGGGCAAGTGAATACCCGTTGCTGTGCAGACCGCTGGAAGCGATTCCGATCAGCCTGTTGCCGACATGAATTTCCGAACCGTCGATAATTTTACAGTTATCAACGATTCCGACTGCAAATCCCGCAAGGTCATATTCGTTTTGCTTATAAAACCCCGGCATTTCTGCTGTTTCACCACCAATAAGAGCGCACCCGGCCTGAGTACATCCCCCGGCGATCCCGTTAATGACCTCGGTGGCGACTTTAGTATCCAGTTTTCCCATTGAAAGATAATCTAAAAAGAAAAGCGGTTCCGCACCTTGAACGGCGATATCATTTACACACATTGCAACCAGATCAATACCGATTGTGTCGTGTTTGTCCATCATCAAAGCTATTTTAAGCTTGGTTCCAACACCGTCGGTTGAACTGACAAGCACCGGGCTTTTATGATTTTCGATATTGAGTGAAAAAAGGCCCCCAAAACCGCCGATTTCACCCATCACACCAGGTCTTTTTGTCTTTTTAACTATTTTTTTAATAATACCGACAAATTTATCAGCTTTGTCAATATCAACACCTGCATCAGCATATGTTAACGATTCCGCCATTTCAAGTTCCTCTTTAACCCATTTCAAGCTCTCTCTAAAGTTGCCTCTGTAGTACAAGCCGAAAATTGTCGATTTAATTACTTTTTATATCTATTATTACTTTATTTTTTTCTTTTGGATATATTATTTAGTTTAATGTACTATATTGAAAATATCAACATAGAATTGTTTCATGTTCTCCTCTTGCTATATTTGCAAGAGCGTTAACTACGCTGGCAGCTATGTTTGAACCGCCCTTGCGGCCGACATTTGTAATGTAAGGATAATCTGTCTCTATAAGCGCAGCCTTTGATTCGGCTGCATTTACAAATCCTACCGGCAGGCCTATAATAAGCGCAGGAGCAGCCTTTCCTGTTTTAACAAGTTCTATAAGACGCAAAAGCGCAGTCGGGGCATTCCCTATAACATATATGCCGCCGTCCATATCGGAAACCGCCGCATCGACTGCCGCATGCGCCCTGGTTGTTTCTTCCTCAAAAGCCTTTTTTTCAACTTCAGCATCGCTGATCAGGCATTTTACCTTTACATTAAAGCAATCCAGTTTTTTTTTGCTGATACCGGACATGGCCATTCGGGTGTCTGTTATTATTGTTTTTCCCTGTATAATAGCCTTTATACCGGCTTTAACGGCTTTATGATGGAAACGGACTGTTTGCATATATTCAAAGTCGGCGGAAGTATGAATCATTCGGCGGACTATGGACCATTCTTTTTGTGAAAAATTATGTTCACCCGCTTCCTTGTCGATTATTTTAAAGCTTAAGGCTTCAATATCAGATGGTTTCATCTATTTTTATCCTTTTACGATCATTATAGGCTCTGCAAACCTCTACAAATATTTTTGCCGCATCAGGAGAGGAGCCAAAATGCAGATGACAATAACTCCCCAGAGTATTATTTATCCTGTAACCTTTTAATGTTTTATCCTGCCCGGTTCTGTCGGCGGCCTTATAAACATTTTCTATGTTTATATCCATTAAAAGATCATCTGTTTCAGAATAATGGAATTCATGCCCTTTTATTTTTTTCCCCGCCCGGCCGATAATAGTATCCTGTGATAATGTAATCTCGCGATATCCTAAGGCTTTTAACCTTGTAAACATTCTTGTTGTAAAGGGAAAGCAGCCTGACATGGTATATTCATTTCCATCTTGAGCATAAATTTTACTGCAAAGATACATAAATCCGCCGCATTCTCCGTAAATCGGCATGCCATTAATACTCTTTTCCCTGATTTGAGCCGCAAGATTTGCATTTTCCGATAAGTCCCTTGCAAACAATTCAGGATAACCTCCTCCAAAGTAGAGGCCGTCCAGGTTGCCGGGCAAATGCCTGTCATTAATGGGAGAAAAAAAAACAAGGTCCGCCCCATTTGCCTGCAGCATATCAAGGTTATCCTGGTAATAGAAACAGAATGCATTATCTCTGGCAACTCCGATCTTAACGCATTTTTCAGATGTTTCCGTATCCTCTTTATCAACCCTTGAGTCTGCCGGTATATCAGGCAGAATCTTGAGCAGATATTGAACGTCTATGCTCTTTTCAATCAAATCAGCCAGTTTTTCTCTATTTTTGTCTGACAGGGGATGGTCATTGTCAGTAAAAAGACCAAGGTGCCTTTCAGGTATAGTTATCTCTTCATCCCGAATAATGCCGCCCAGACAGGGCATATCAACATTATTCTCCAAAGCTTCGCGCAGATATACAAGATGCCGTTCACTTCCGATATTATTAAAGATAACACCGGCAAATAAAAGATCTTTATCAAATTTTTCAAAACCCTGCACTAAAGCTGCCGCGCTTCTGGCCATGCTTTTTGCATTTACAACCAGGATAACAGGGAGGCCTGTCCATTTGGCCATCTGAGCGGTTGAACCGGCTTCTGTTTTACCGTCATAACCGTCAAACAGTCCCATGACCCCTTCCACAATTGCCAGGTCTGCATTTGCGCCATGTTTTCTGAAACAGGCAAGGTTATATTCTTTGGGCAGCATCCATCCGTCCAGATTCCTGCTGATCTTGCCGGTAATTCTGCCGTGGTGCCCCGGATCTATAAAATCAGGGCCAACCTTAAATGGCGCTATACTTAATCCCTGCCGGGACAAGGCTGACATAAGCGCTAATGTTACGGTTGTTTTTCCGCAGCCGCTGCTCGTTCCGGCTATTACAACTCCTTTAATAGCAACCACCTGTTTTTATTGCCGTTTCAATATCTTTGTTAAAATAATCGGGATAGAGTATCCTGCCGATTTCATAAGCTCCGTTAAGGAGTCTTAATGTGGGCCTGCAAACTATCATTTCATCAATAATATAAATTTCTCCGGTCTGGACTGCTTTTATCAGGGAAAACCCCGGTTCATTTTTAATCAAGGATACCGAAGGTCTGTTCATTGCGCCGTATTGCGCCAGAAACACATCGATTTCAGATGCATGGGAGAGTATTTTTTCCTTGCCGTATGCGGCAATATTGGTATTTCTTACCTGTTTTGCATCTTTTGCTATATTTATGCCGCCTGCTGTTTCTAACGCAAACATAGCCATGGAATTTAAAGAAAAAGTTTTCATTTTTTTATGTATGGCTTCAAAATAGACCCTTTTTTTATTCTTGATCTGTTTTGTTACATCCTTAAACATAGTGACACTCTGTTTGAAATGCGCGGTTATCTCTGAGGCCTTTTCTTTTTTCCCTGTTAAAATTCCTAAAATTTTCCAATAAACGAACATCTCGTCTATAGTTGTAGGCTGGATGGAAAAGATTCTAATTCCGTTTTGCTCCAGCCTTTGCATTAATTGAGGATACCCGCGGTCGATCATCGGTCTGATAAGCAGAATGTCCGGCGCGGCAGCTAAAAATTTTTCAGGGCCATCATGATATGAGAATACAGGCTTTAACAAGGCCTTTTCAGGATATACCTCATTTCTTGCAACTCCGATAATCTCCTCATCAAGATCAAGAGAAAAAAGATTCTCCGTATGCGCGGCATAAAGTGATATAATCCGTTTAAAAGGCTTGTTAACAACAATTTTTCTGCCGGACTGATCTATTATTAAACTATCACCCTTAATACAAAAAGAAGACGCATAAGACAGACCGGAAATGTTCAGCAATATTCCTGCAAGCAGCAATAAAATATACAAAAAGGTTGAAAACAATTTACCTCCTAAAGACCACCTGCTTTGAATTTGAATAAATCTCCTGATAAACTTTTGCATTAACATTAAAAACCGATTTTATTGTGCTTTCACTTAAAATCTCGTCGGTTTTCCCGTAAGCTGCAATACGTCCATTTTTGATAAAGATCAAGTAGTCACAAAAAATTGCCGCAAGGTTAATCTCCTGCAAAACTGCGATAACGGTCTTGCCGTTATTTTCAACGCCCTGCGCGGCCAGGTTCAGCATCCTGATGGAATAGTTTATGTCAAAATTAGATGTAGCTTCATCCAGAATCAGCACACGCGTATCCTGAGCAAGAGCTCTGGCAAAGACAACCCTTTGTCTTTCGCCCCCGCTCAATTCTGTAATAAATCTGCTTTTAAACTGAGAAATTCCTGTTTTTGTCATTATATCATTAACTATTTCCATGTCCTGCGGAGATGGCGCTGAAAATCTCGGGATATGGGGATATCTTCCCATCAATACTATTTCTTTGGCAGTAAATGAAAAATTAATATAAAAATTTTGCGGAACCAGGGCTATTAATCTTGATAATGATTTTTTTGAATATTTTGCCAGGTCTTGCCCCATGAAAAAAACAGAGCCTTCTGCGGGCTTGCTATGCCCTGACAAGAGATCCAGAAAAGTCGATTTGCCGCAGCCGTTTGGACCTATGATTCCGTAAAACCGGCCTGGTTCAAGATGGAGTGAAACATTATCGATTACCTTATTATCTCCATATGAAAACGATATTTCTTTTATCTTGAAACCCATTTCATATTCCGGTACCGGACATTTGCCGTTTTTTGAAGATATAGCAGAAAAAAGGTCCTCCTATCATAGCCGTAAGGACCCCGATGGGTATCTCTGATGGTAAAACAGCCCTTGTAATCGTATCCGCACATAAAAGAAGAATAGCGCCGGCCATCATGGAAACAGGGATAAGTCGCCGGTTGTCAGGCCCGGTCACAGCTCTTATCATGTGCGGAACCAGAAGGCCCACAAAACCGATAATACCGGAAACAGAGACGCAGGCTGCCGCAATAAGAGAAGCTGTTACAAGAAGCGCCAATGTCACCTTTTTTGTGTCCACGCCCAGCGAGGAAGCTGTCCTGTCACCCAAAGAGATTAGATTGAGATCTCTGGCAAAGAAAATTGATACTAAAAAACCTGCGCATACAAACAGCAGGGTCAGTTGAACATCCGGCCATCCACTCGATGCAAAACTTCCCATCAGCCAGAAGATTATAATAGACACTTGCTCATCTGCCAGATATTTCAAAAAACTGATTCCGGCGGACAATATGGCTGCAACAATAATGCCGGAAAGGATCAGGTTGTTGGAAGAGAGCCCCGGCCTTGTTGCGGAGCTGTTTGAAGAGGCAAGGAAAACAACAAAAAAAAGGGTCGCAACGGCTCCGGCAAACGCAAAAACAGGCACTGAACAGGATGAAAGGCCGGCAAACGCAAAAAGGTTGATGTTGAACAAAATAGCAATCGAGGCGCCAAAAGCCGCTCCTGCGGATACTCCCAGAGTGTAAGGGTCCGCCAGAGGGTTTAAGAGTATCCCCTGAAATACTGTCCCTGATATAGATAATCCGGCGCCTACAATGGCAGCGGTTAAAATTCTTGGCAAACGCACATCAAGAACCACCACAAGAAATATTTTGTTCATTCCTTCAAGCAAATCTCTGTTTCCGGTAATTCTGGAAACAATGATTTTGAAAACGTCTGTAAAATTTATACTGATATAACCTAATCCTGATGATATAATAATAGCTGTAAACAGAAAAATTGCCAGTAAAATCATATGCACGCAGGTTGAGCTTCTGATTGTTTTGCTTAGTCTGTTTAAAGCCATTTGCGGATGGTCGCCAAATTAAAATATAGTGAGCCCCAAAATGAGACAACCAAAATGAGACAATATGTTAAGGTGTGCTTCTGAGCAATCAGGAGGTGCAAAATGAAGAAGTTGATAGTTTTTACAAATTAAGGTCTAAATTGTAATTAGAGACATATATTAAAAGTATTTTAACCCTGACCTGTCTGAATACAACCTAAAAGCCCAACACAAAAACAGAGTTATCCGTCTGTTTTTTTTAGTCCCCGGATAAATACTTCAAAAGCTATTCTTAGAGTTTCTTCAATAAAATCTTTATCTTTATTGATAATTTTTTTGCTTTCTTCCCAGAGAAGCACGCCTGAAAACAATGACCACAGTATATCGGCAAGGGCAATAGGATGTTTGTCTATAAAGATGCCTTTATCTCTTCCTTCTATATATATTTTTACAAACGCTCCGATCGCCCTGCGGGAAATGTTTTCTATCTCTGACAAAAGTTCTGGAGACAGGTTTTTCAAAGTTTCGCTCGATTGGAGATGAAAAACATTGATTATTAATAATGGATCATGTTCATAAACATTAAACAGAACATCCATTAAGGCATCCACCTTTTGCTCAGGGCCCATGCCTAAATCGTTTTGCCCAAGAAGATTTTCGAGCCTTTCGACAAGATATTCCATTATGTCTATTGACAATGAAGCGTATAGTTCTTCTTTATTTTTAAAATAAAGATATAGCGTGCCGGGGCTAAGCTCTGCTCTATTTGCGATGTCTTCCATTGTTGTTCTGTTGAAACCCTTGTCGGAAAATACATTTTTTGCAGCGACCATTATTTGCTGCCGTCTGATTCGTTTTTCTCTTTCTCTTCTTTCCTGAATACCCATAATTCCCATCTCTGAATAATATTTATTTTTTTGAGTAATATTTATTTTAACATGTTTAGTCAAGAAAATATTTGCAATATACCATAATCCGTTTCATCTGTGCCTCTGCATGGCATTTTTTATAAATGCGGTTACCCTGAACAGAAGACAATGTAATATTGACATTCATATAACGTGTGTTATATTTTTTTTAAACCTGTCACTCATAATGTATCTTGCTGTAATATTCAAGCACTTTCTATGGAGCCACATTATAAATAATTAATATAACACCTTGGGTGTTGATTCACAATTTTATTTAAAAAATGGCGATTTGTCACAAACCATGAAAGAAGGAGGTTAATATGTGCAATAAAATAATGCGGGTTCTACTGGCAACTTGTGTTGTATTCCTATTTTTCATTTTTTGTTTGGGCCAAGACGCTATGTGTGCATCATTAAGTATTGACAAAGGTTCCTATTCCATATCGGTTGGAGGAAGTGCGGTTGGTCACGTTTTGTTTACAGGAGCCGATACAACCATCGGCGGTTATCTGTACCTCCATATAATTACACCGTCAGTTGCTTCTGTCACTCCGCAGTATCTTACCATACAGAGGCACTCTGCAGGATATGGATATGTTGATTCAACTTTCACGCTTT
>JAUVKB010000222.1 GCA_030596405.1 Deltaproteobacteria bacterium | reverse complement strand
GAATGCTGGAAGAAGAGCTTGGAAATACCGACAGCCAGGTGGAAAGGATCAGGAAAATCATCAATCATTTAAAGACATTTTCCAGGAGATCCAAGGAGATAGAGACCGAAGAGGTGGATGTCAATATCCCGCTCAAAGATTCCTTAACCTTTGTCGGTGAGCAGTTGAGACTCCGCCAGATTGATGTAAAATTTGATCTTGCTGAATCTATGCCCAAAGTGATGGCCGACGCCAACAAGCTGGAGCAGGTTTTTTTAAATATCCTTACCAATGCCAGAGACGCCATGGACTCTATGGAAAAATCGGTTGGAAATGGAGGCAAAGAATACAAAAAGGCGCTCAAGATCCGTTCTTTTGCGGAAAATGGAAATATAGTGGCAACCATATCAGATACCGGCGGAGGCATACCCGAAGATATCGGGGAAAAGATCTTTGAGCCTTTTTTACCACCAAGGAGGTTGGCAAGGGGACAGGTCTCGGTATGAGCATCAGTTATAATATCATGAAGGATTTTAAGGGGAGTTTGAGCTTTGATGTAGAAGAGGGAGTGGGGACAACGTTCAGAGCAGCTCTGCCTGCAGCGCCTCTTACAAAGGAAACCATCCTTTGAGGGATACCCTGTCCGCTTGCGGCAGGATAGTTTATTTAAGGAGCTTAGGCTAAAGTTTTTATGAAAATAACCGATCTTAATTATCAGGAGTATATATTTATACATATGTGCACTGTTAAGCTGTCGGGAAAAAATATGTTTGAAGACGAAAAACAAACATATTTTTGCAGGTATATTGCAGGGGGATAATCATGGAAATACTGATAGCGGAAGATAATACGGTTTCTCAAAAGTTATTAAATAAAATTGTAAGGCAGATGGGACATAATGCGATTCTTGCTAAAAACGGCAAAGAAGCATTGGAAATGCTTAAAAAAAACAATATCTCAATGGTTATTACGGACTGGATGATGCCGGAAATGGACGGTGTTACCCTGTGCCGAAAAATCAGGGAAGCGGAATTTTCCAGCTATATTTATCTTATCCTGCTAACAGCCAAAGATAGCAGAAAAGATGCATTGGCGGGATTTAAAGCAGGATCTGACGACTATATCATAAAACCTTTTAATCATGATGAATTAAAGGCCAAAATACGTGTGGGTGAAAGGATTATAAAGCTTGAAGATGAACATAAAAAAGCAGGCGTGCAACTTGTGCAATCTGAAAAGATGGCTTCCATTGGGCAGCTTGCCGCAGGGGTTGCCCATGAAATCAATAATCCGACAGGATTCGTCAGCAGTAATTTAAAGACCCTGTCCGATTATCAGAATGACATAACAAGTCTTGTAATAGAGTACCGGAAGCTTGTAACCGATTTAAACGATTGCGGTTTAAAAGATAATTATCCTTCCGCCATAGCCAGGCAGGTGGAGCGGATCGAAAATCACGAAAAGGAAATCGATATCGATTTTATCATGGAAGATATCAATGAATTGATCGGCGACTGCAAGGAAGGAACCGACAGAATCAAAAAGATTGTTATTGATCTGAAAGACTTTGCGCATCCCGGCGAAAACAAGTTAAAAAATACTGATATAAATAAGGGTATTGAAACCACATTAAGCGTTGTCTGGAATGAGTTGAAATACAAAGCCAGGATTAAAAAAGAATACGGGGATTTGCCTGTTATAAAATGTTATCCCCAACAGCTCAACCAGGTGTTTATGAATATTTTAGTCAATGCAGCACAGGCCATGGAAGAACATGGGGAGATTGGAATATCAACAATTCAGGATAATGGCTGCATACAAATAAAGATAAGTGATACCGGAACAGGTATTGCTAAAGAAAATCTCACAAAAATATTTGACCCGTTTTTTACAACCAAGGATGTCGGCAAGGGAACGGGTTTAGGTATGAATGTTGCGTATAATATTATACAAAAACACAACGGAACAATTAATGTGGAAAGTACTCTGGGAAAAGGAACAACCTTTACTATAAGGATACCTGTTGACAGGGAATAGGTTAATAATAAATGACAAACAAAACACTTTTAATAGTAGATGATGAATTGAACGTGCTTTCCAGCTTAAAACGTGAGCTGCGGCATGATTATGTCATTTGTTCGGCCACGTCAGGAAAAAAAGGGCTTTGTTTGCTGAAAGAGCATGATGTCGGCGTTGTAATTTCGGATCAGATGATGCCGGAAATGGACGGTGTAACGTTTCTGGAACTGGTTAAGATACAAAAACCGGATGTGGTCCGGATTCTTTTGACGGGGTACGCCAGTATGAAAAATGCCGTGGATGCAATTAATCACTCAAATGTATTTGAATATCTTACAAAGCCGTGGAAAAATATGGCTTTGAAAGAAAGTTTAAACAGGGCATTTGAGCATTATAACCTGATAACGGAAAATAGGCGGCTTGAAAAACAGGTTCATGATCAAAACGCGCAGTTAAAACTTATCAACAAAAATCTTGACGAACTGGTTAAACAAAGGACTTTTCAACTTGATCAGGCGGTAAAGGAAGGCATTGTTATGCTTGCAATAGCGGCTGAAGCAAAAGATGACGACACCGGCAATCATGTTAACAGAATCAAGGATATGACTTGTGAAATATGTTCAGGTTTTGGAATGAATGAAAAAGAATCTGAAGAGATAGGTTGTTTCAGCATAATGCATGATGTGGGTAAAATACATGTGCCCGACGATATTTTAAAAAAACCGGGCAGGCTCACCGATGATGAGTGGATTATAATGAAATACCATACAATTGCCGGAGAAAAAATTTTAGGGACGCAACCTTTTTATCAGACCGCCCGCGAGATAGCCAGGTGGCATCATGAGCGATGGGACGGAACAGGCTATCCTGACGGGTTAAAAGGAGAAGAAATCCCCTTGCCTGCCAGAATTGTAACCGTGGCTGATATTTTTGATGCTTTAATCCACAAACGGCCGTACAAACCTGCATGGCCCAAAGAAAAAGCTGTCGAAGAAATGAAAAAACAATCGGGTAAAATTTTCGATCCGACAATTTTAAAGGTTTTTTTAAAAATTACCGGGGATTAATTTTTAGATACAACTCTAAATTATTATTGGGAAAATGGATATTAAGCAAGAACATACTGTTTTACTTGTGGATGATGAAGAATTTATTACAAAAGCGCTTAACAGACTTTTGCGCAAAGAAGGCTACCGGGTTCTTACGGCATCAAGCGGCCGGGACGGACTTGATCTGCTGAAAAAGGCAAAGAG
>JAUVKB010000087.1 GCA_030596405.1 Deltaproteobacteria bacterium | reverse complement strand
GGATAAATATAGAAAACATAGTGAGATTGATTTTGCAAGTATTATTTAATGAAATTAACAGGTTATATTGAATGAAAAACGGGAATTTTAATTGTCGTTGCAGGAAATAAATAATTGTCGTTGATCAGTATGTTTTATGTTTTTTTCTTAAAACGTCAAATTCATACCCAAAAACATCAGGCTAAGATCAGAAAATGGGCTTTTTTAAAGGCCATATTTAATGATTCCAGTATTTTACTGTGGCCCAACCCCAATATCTTTCTGATCTGGATATTCGACATAAGCCCAAGTTCAAACCAGACGTTGCGCTATAAAGTGTGTCATGAGGCCATAGACACTGCCTATGGCATTTTTTGCACAGGGTAAGGGAAGTAATAGTCTTGAATAAAATTAAAGAGGCTGAGGGTGGTCAACATTTTTTGAAAAAAACACAGGTTGCTGGAAAATGCATGCGGGTCGACAGATAACCACGAATAAAATCATCAGGTGGGAAGCCGAACAAGGCAGGACAAATAATTCGCCTGGATCGGAACGAGCTTAATGTTTACTCAAGCAAAGCTCCGTGCTTACGCAAAATATCTTCCTGCGTGATTTTGTCGGGAACTCCACGGGGCTTCAAAACTGTCTTGCCGCAGAGAATCAGGATTTCATAGAGATAAAATATGGCGTAGCGGTCATGATGGAAGACAATACATTTATTGGAGTTTTCCTGCCGTACCTTCTGGCGAAATTTCCTGATACCTGTATCTTCGCCTGCGTCTCCAAGCTCTTCCTGCTGAATCATCCAGTCGCGGAATGCCCTGGTCAGCGCCATAGTCAAAATGGTGAGCCAGGCATGAACACGAAAACCGGCCTTGCTGTTTTCCGGCGGTCTTTTGATAAACCATCCCTGTTTTGATTCTCTGAACATGGAGTTCTCGATTTCACTGCGGGCGTCATAACCGTCGTAAACTTTCAGCGGCTTGCTGACAGGCCCATTGGTCAGGATAATCAGCGTTTTGACATCAGGATTTTTTTCCCTGTATGGATCATGCAAAACGACTACCGCATTAATGGGATTTGATCTAAAATCTTTTCTGTTTTCATGGCTGCCGCTTCTAAGTTCACCGTAAAAACCGGCGGTGGTCAACCCCTCAATCCCTGCAACGTCCCAAGTGTCGGTGACCTGTTTTTTGTTCTTGCCATGCCCCATGCTTTTCTTACGATTTTTTGTGACGCGCAGGCCTGTCTCCACCAGCGAGAGGGCGTCATCGTAAACATGTTGATTTGACTTTGCCGGAATATAAAAGATAATTCCTTTGCTATTGAGCCACCATAACAGCTTGCCGCACATAAAACCGCGATCTATGGCAATAGAAACAATTCCGGCATGTTTTCCAAGATTGATAATGGCCTGCTCTATAACCTCTTTCGCCAGAAGAACATCGTGGGTCTCAATAGTGGCAAAACGCATGGCAATGGGAAGGCCGCTGTTCGGATCCCAAACCACCCATATTTTGAAACCAAAGACCGTGACCCTGATTTTTTTGATTCTTCCCCTGCGTTGTCTGAGTTCAGGGGCTTTTTCTTTGGTCACCTTGCCCCGGCCTTTGCATTGCTCGGTGGATTCAAGGTCTGAGGCATCAAGCAATGCATTTATTTTACGAGGGAAAAATGAGTTGGCCGCTAATATGGAAATGATTTTATTGAAAACCCGCTCCAATGTTTTGCTGGCAATGGCGACAATAAACGATGATATAAATTCCGGACAAACCGGCCCTCTTCTCCCTGTGTTGTTTTTGTCCTCCCAGTCCGTTTTCGATTTATCAAGGCTTCTCCGATTAACGCCCTGCTTAACCTGATGGCCATTAAATCCTACGAGACGCATAAGGGATTGAGACTGTAATAAAACCGGACCGGTATGGTAAAAGAACTTCAGCCCTGCTACAATACGCATCAAATAGATGAGCATAACCGCGGAAAAAGGAACCGGGCTCTGCCGCTTGCAATGGCGTCGAGGAGCAAGCTGTTCAAGGACATTCATTATACCGAGTTCGTCCAGAAAACAGAAAAACTCATCGAATAATCCGGCATCGCCAAGCCCATATATTTCATGAACTTCCTGTTCATTGGTGAGCTTCTCAGCGATCCCTGCTTGATCTCTTTTGGCTGTGTGCCAGACAAGCCGTTTGAATATGGTTTCTGATGCGTTTTTTTTGATATCCATGTTCACTACCATATAGTGAAAAAGGATGTTTGTCAAATGGATGGGTCATATAACCTATTGATATTATTGAATAAACTGGCCGCCAAATTTGCCTTCCCTGGTGCTTTGTGGAAGATAAACGGGAAGTGCTATACCACCTTTAAATATCGTTGCAAAAAGAAGGTGTTAATCGCCTTGTGGTGCCTGATTTGAGCAAGGCGCAGCGCGGGAATGAATTTTCACTTTTGCGTGTTCGTTGAATTTTTTTCACTTTTTTCCAAAAAAAATTATGGCTTATGTCGAATATCCAGTTCTGATTATACATATTGACATTCTTGGAAAAAAAAGATATATAGCACTCGATGCAGTCGTAAAAAGTCCCAACATTTTATTTTGACCACAACATATAGATACTTTATCTGTTTGCTAATCAATATGTTGTGGCAGGAAATCGATTTTTCGACTCTTTACGAGACCATCATACTTAAGTCTTCGGATTTTAATTATTGACAAAATAATATCATAAATTTAAATAAGTTATCTGTTGGCCGCGTCATTCCTGCCTACGCGGGAATATAGAACGGTGAGTCTCAAAATAATTTATGATAATTTATTGCTTTTATAATTGATATACTAAGCATATAGGTATAAATACTTATAATTTTCTTGCAGATGAGATTTGCCATGAAGCTTTATCTCAAAAAGTTTATGCGAATAGTAAATTTTATAACAAATTATGCCCTTGTGCTTATGTAATTGCTTAATTACATAGTATATCTCCACCTTGTTATTAGACCCAAAATCTGGATTCCCGTCATCGCTGGAATAATGATTAATTTCATAAACTCGTAAAATTTTTGTCAAGAACTATTTTCCGAAAACTTAAGTATAATAATTAATTTTAAAAAAAGTTATTCTATATAATCTATATAAAAAAAGGAGAAACCATGACTTATCAAACAATCCGTTGGGAGATAAACGATGGGATCGCAACCTTAACATTAAACAGACCTGATAAGTTAAATGCCTTAAGTAATAAAATGACCGAAGAGATTCTTGAGATTCTGCCTAAGGTACAGGAAGACGATAATATTAAAGTGATGATAATTACAGGTGCAGGAAGTTCTTTTTGTTCCGGTGCGGATATTAAAGAAAGATTTTTTCAAAAAATTGAAATGAAAAAAAAAGGTGAAATGTGGGACGAACTACTCCACGGATTTACGGAAAAGTGTTGTCAGCACATGTCAAAAATTACAAAACCGGTTATTGGAGCTCTTAATGGAATGGCTTTCGGTTTTGGCGCAACATTTGCCCTTTGTTGTGACATAAGAATAGCTTCTGAAGATCTAAAGATAGGATACGGATTTGTTCGTATGGGAGTTATTCCGGAATTTGGTTCTAGTTATTTTTTACCCCGTTTATTGGGAATTGCCAAAGCCTGCGAACTTGTTTTTACAGGAAAAACTCTTGACGCCAGGGAAGCTTTGCAAATAGGCCTGGTTAACCAGGTTGTTCCTGCAGAGTCACTTATGGAGACCGCCAACAAATTGGCTTCCAATCTGGCAAAAAGCCCACCCATCTCCATGCAGCTTGCCAAACAATTGCTGTATCAGGGCTTAAATACGGAACTTAACACCCAATTAAGACTCGAAGCTATGGCTTTGGATGCATGCCGCGGCAGTATGGATCATGAAGAGGCGGCAAATGCTTTTCTGGAAAAAAGAAAACCGAATTTTAAAGGAAAATAACGATTTCAGACCTCGGAAAAAACAGCATTTTTAAGCGTAATTTTTTGGACACTTTTCGTTTAAACAGGTGACGAACCAACTTCAATCTGTAATATTTTTCCGATTGGAATATAGGTATTTACTGCATTCAATTTTTTACACAATTGTTCTTGCGCTTTTTGGCGACTCGGTTGCTGCAATGGTTCCAATCGGACAACTACTCTATCTGCTTCAGATTTTATCCACCCATGGGACTGAGTGATAGCATAAAACAAATCCACATATTCATTCTCATTCGGGTAATGACACAATAACCAGTCAGTTATATCTTTACGTACGTTCCATAATGAAGCTGTAACAAAATCAAAAAGGTTTTTCCCTTCATTATCGATCTTTTTAAAGGAATTATAATTTTCAAGGGTAGAAACATCCACTTTTTCAGGAAGTTGTTTTTTCTCATTAAGGAGCTTTGTGAGCTCTGCTTCTAACTGGCTTATTCCTGATTCTAAACGAGCTTTCAAGCTGTTTTCTCGCCTTGAGCCATCTTTGTTTAAAACTTCCTTAGTTCTGGAATTTTTCTTATACTTTTTATCGAGCTTTTTACGTACGACCTTAATTTCCTTTTCAATAAATTTGATAACAGGATTTGTTATAAGCTGTTTATCGCTATCCACTGTTTTAAAGCCGGGGTGATAATGAAACGGATGCCTGTCATAAATGTGTTTAAATGTATTTTCAGATGCTCCCCAGCGGCTCAATATAGCTTGTGCGCATTGAAGAGTATTTATAGGTCTGCCAGCATCCCATGCAAGACCACATGTTCGACGATTGCTGGTCTGGTTCCAAAGATAAATCTTTCTGAGAATAAAGGTTTGAATTTTACCATTTTGCTCCAGCGCAAACGTCTTCTCACCTTCAAAAATACGGTACTTTTTGTTATTCATCTCAAAAGATTCGTTAAAACAATCATCGTCTAACTCCTTGAGTTTTTTTGAATTAACGTGTTTTTCCCAAGTAACAAATGGAATCTCATTTTCAATAAGAGAGTTAAAAAATGGGGCACCATATCCCTCTCGGTCAAAGACCATAAAGGGGAACTCTGTCAGTTCCTGAGCCCATTTTTTTTTCAGCTCAACAATGTGAGCTTTAATATCACCTTTTCCTTCTTGAATCTGAAAATCAACAATGCGGCCGCTTGTGTCGCATGTAACTATATTTGTTTGTCCCGGCATCATCATTTTGCGTTGTGTATTAAAGGCAGGATGCACCTTTTTTTTGCCGGTATATGGAAGCAGATGTCCATCTGCAAACCATGTACAGGCACCAACCAATCCACATGAAAGCTGTCGTTTGAAAAATGACTTACAAAGAGATGTGGAAAATCGAAAATTACAAGCTGCATAAAACCATTGCCAAACAACCTTTCTGTGAGGCAATTTTTTAATGCCCAAAATAAGCCCGGCTTCTTTCTGTTTAACATTTTTTAGTTGTTCTATGGATTTGATATTACGGGCACCCATCAATAAAAAAACTAAAAATATTTTATAACTGGATCCGAAATAACCCATTACCAGTTTCAGCCATTGATTCGTATTGATTAAAACAATTAGATAAGGGAATATCCCTGCATAACGAGTAAACTTCCAGTCATGAGGGGCGTTGAATGGTTGCTCGTCTTTTGGGACAGCTTGTTCTCCAAATTCAAAATCAAACTGTTGTTGTTTTTTTTGATTTTCTAATCTTTTAGCTTTTCTTTCTTTGGCAAGGATGACAGCCTTAGTACCCTGTATACGTTTGTGTTGCGTAAGCTTGCGATGTTCTGCAAGATCTTTGCCCATATTGGGATTGTATCCCCCTAACAGACCTTCTGTTCCAAATTTTTTTTTGCTCTCTATGTAATTATCTATCGTTTGCCTGCTGATATTAAGGGCTTCAGCCAATCGAGATTTGGTTGCACCTAATTCAACTACATCAACAATAAATATTTTTTTTGCTGCCTTGTCAGAAAGATCAACCTTTCTAATAATTATATCGTGATTTTTAAGGATAATCAGGTGCTTATTTCTTTTGTTGAAAACCAAAAATAAATTTGCACCAATCATTTTGGTGTTATCGTTTTTTTCCTGCGTTATGCCCGGAAGTAAAGTTTGCATAATTGATACCTCAATATAACACACGTAGTGTAGACTTTTTATAAGGTATCATAAAAAAATATTTAAAATTAAGCATGTTAAATATATGAATGTCCAATAAATTATTATGCAATGGCTAAAAGGTTTGAATAATAAAGCTTTATGTGTTTTAATTCAATTTATGATTTCCGAGGTCTGGATTTACAGTATTGTTAATAATAGTTTATTTAAAGGAGAATAATAATATGTATTCTAAAGACGATTTAGATAAAACAAAACAGGCTGAACAAGAGTGGGACAAACAGATTGAATGGTATAAAAAAAAGCCTGAATTCAAAATGCCGGAGAATCATACAGAATCAGGAATACCGCTGAAGACGGTTTATATGCCTATAGATTCTCAAGATACAAAAGTTGAAATGCCTGGTACCTATCCTTATACAAGGGGCTTGCGGGCGCTGTCATATCAGTATACACCGTGGATGATTCAGATGCTTCACGGCTATGGAACAAGTGAAGAAACAAAAAAGAGAACCGAATTTTTATTAAAAGAGGGTATGGGGGGCTATGGGGGTCAAGCCGTAGCTCTGATTCAAATCGACCCTCCCACAACCTGCGGGTATGAGGCTGATGATTCCCGCGTAAAATACGCTGTGGGATTAAGCGGAGCATCCATTTCCACCCTGGGAGACCTTGAAAGTCTTCTTGGAGAATATGATCTTCCGAAGACAAGGGTTGCTCCCAACACCCGATTTACCTGTCTTCCCATGCTGGCCATGTATGTTGCTTTTGCCGAGCAAAAAGGTCTTAAACCCGAGCAATTAAACGGTCAAAGCCAAAACGACGCTTTAACACGCTGGATTACAACGGATATAGGCGCGCCAACCCCCCAGACCCAGCGCAAACTCAGAGTTGAATTGATTAAGTATGCCACAAGAAATATCCCCAAGTGGAACCATACCAATCTTTGCGGCTACCTGTACGGCGAAACCTGTGCCACACCGGCTCAGGAACTCGGTATTATCATGGCCCAGGCAGTGGATCTTATTGAAGATTGCATCAAGGCAGGTCTTGAACCGGATGAATTTGTAAGCCGTTTTAGTTCACAGGTTCATCTTGGTATGGATTTTTTTGAAGAGATAGCCAAACTCCGGGCATGGAGAAGATTATGGGCAAAACTTATGAAAAACAGATTCAACTGTAAATCCCAAAAGTCGCTCCAGTACAGGATGCATGTTCAGACCGGCGGATCACAATTGACCCAGGAACAACCTTTAAATAATATTTCAAGAACCACTCTGCAGGTACTTGCCGCCACACTTGGAGGAGTTCAGTCTTTGCATACAGGTTCTTTTGATGAAGCAATTGGGTTGCCCTCTGAAGAAGCAGTTAGAACCGCTATTAGAGTAAATCAAATAGTTTTGCACGAATCCGGTACCCCAAGTGTTACGGATCCTTTAGGTGGTTCCTATTATATTGAAAGCCTGACGGATAAAATTGAGCAGGAAGGTGTAAAAATAATGGAAAGCATAGAAGAAAAAGGCGGCTTTTTTAAGTGCATTGAAAACGGATGGATAAGAAACCTGCTTGAACATGAAATGATTAAATGGCGTCGGAATGTTGATAAAGGAGAAAAAGTCGTAGTCGGCTTAAATAAGTTTAGAGTTGATGAAAAGGGAGAGATACCTCCCTTTTCAGTGGATCTTGAGGAATCGAGAAGAAAAACTCTTGAGCAGTTGACAAAATGGAAAAAATCGCGGGACAATAATCTGGTTGAAAAAACACTGGCTCATGTTAAGGAAAAGATGAAAAGCTATAACGATATTGAGCAGGCTGGAATTTTGATGCCGGCACTGCTGGATGCTGCCAGGGCAAAATGTACCCTTGCGGAAATGATGGAAGCGATTATTGAGGTTACAGGCGGCAGATGCTATTCGTCGACATATAAAAACTAAAAGGAGTTGCCGAAAATGAAAAAACATCGTGTTTTATTCTGCCGTTATTCTGTTGACGGCCACGACAGAGGTCTCTTGACCGTTATGAACAGATGCAAAGATGCCGGAATGGAGGTAATATATATTCACTTTCATAATGTTGAAGAGATTGTTAAAACCGCTCTTCAGGAAGATGTGTGCGTTATAGGTCTTAGCAGTTCCATGGGAGAACACTTTCCTGTAATCAATGAATTGTCTGCATTAATGCAAAAAGAGAATTATGATGTTCCTGTAATAATAGGCGGAGTAATTCCATCTGTTGATGTTCAGCCCCTTAAAGATAAGGGGGCTGCGGAGGTATTCGGTCCCGGCTCATCTCCTGATGATGCAGTACGGATTATTGTTGAACTTTCTAAAGATAAAGCCTGAAATTTAAAGGAGTTATATCAATGTACTATGCAGAACAATTAGGCCAGTGGATTGTAAATTTAAAATATTCCGATATTCCTGATGATGTTGTAGAAAAAGCAAAACTGTGTATCCGTGATTGGGTTTGTATCGCCATGTATGGCGCAAACTCTCCATGGAGCAAGGCGCTGCTTGAAATAGTCAGAGAGATGGGAGGAAAAGAAGAATCTACAATTCTTGCGCATAAAGTCCGAGTCCCAAGCGCCAACGCTGCCATGGTAAACGCTGTTATGTCACTTAGTTATGATATGAGTGACACTTATCCGCGGGTTGAACTTCATCCAAGTTGCAGTGTAATAGCTTCCGCTCTGAGCGTGGCGGAAAAAAACAATGTGTCAGGCAAAGATCTAATCACAGCGGTTGTGGCCGGATATGAAATTATTACCAGGGTCTCAGAGGCAATGAACAGAAGGCCGGAGAGCTATTCAGC
>JAUVKB010000256.1 GCA_030596405.1 Deltaproteobacteria bacterium | reverse complement strand
GGATCTATTTTTCACGCTGATATTCTCCTTATTTTTTTTCTTCCATGGCCAGGTTGGTACAGTACAGACCGATAAAAATGACGCTTAAAAAATACAAAACGTCCCGTGAATCAATAATTCCCTTGGAAATATTCTGAAAATGAAAATCCGCCCCCAGGTATCCTATCACTCCCAAAAGCGACTGGGGAAAGAAAATGAGCATTTTGTCGATCAGTGTCAATCCAAAACAGATGATCATGCCGATTATAAATGAAATGATCTGATTCCTGGTCAAAGATGAGGCAAAGAGTCCGACGGAACAAAATGCCCCGCCCAGTAAAACAGCGCCGAGATAACCTCCGACAACCGGTCCCCAGTCGAGCTGACCAAAGAAAGAAACCGTGACAGGGTATGAGATGGTAGGTATGAGCATGGCCGTCACAAAAAAGACGCCGGCCAGGAATTTGCCCAGAATCACGTCCATGAATGTTACAGGCATGGTTAGCAGAGTTTCGTAGGAGCCGACATTAAGTTCCTCGGAAAACAGTTTCATGGTGACTGCCGGGATCACGAATGAAAAAACAATGGGGAGCATGGCAAAAAAGTTTCTGATATTTGCATGGTTATACAGAAAAAAAGTTGTAAAAAAGAACCACCCGGTCACCAGAAGAAAAATTGATATAACGATATAGGCGATCGGGGAGACAAAATAGGCGCCGAATTCTTTTTTAAAAATATGGGCAATCTGCCGCATAATCAGTCCTCCTTGGTGAGTTCTTGGAAAATATTTTCAAGAGTTTGGGTTTCCTGGTGAAATTCCAGCAGAATCCAGTCTGTTTGCTTTATTTTCTGATAGATATCTCCACGAAGGTCGGCGCTGGACCGGCAGGTAAGTTTTGCCTGCAAAATATTGTCATCGGCTGACGTTTCTATATTTTCAATTCCTTCTATAGATCCCAGCACCTTTTTCACGATTTCAGTTTCTACGTTTCGGATAGAAATATTGATGTTATACTTCCCGCTAACCGACTGTTTGAGATTTTCAGGACTTGCGTCCGCGACAATATTACCCTGGTTAATAATAATAATTCTGTCACACGTAGCCTCCGCTTCGCTGAGGATGTGTGTAGAAAGTATAATGGTTTTTTCTTTTCCGATCCGCTTAATGATTTCCCTGATCTCTACGATCTGGTTTGGGTCCAGGCCTGAAGTCGGCTCATCAAAAATCAGTATTTCAGGATCATCCATCAGGGCGTGCGCCAGGCCGACACGTTGCTTGAAACCCTTGGAGAGTTCGCCGATAGGTTTGTGCATAACCTTGTTGAGGCCGCATAGATCGGCCATGTATTTTATCCGATTTTTTTTTTGCTTATTGTCAAGCCCACGTATGTTTGCAACAAAGTCCAGGTAATCATAAGCCAGCATATCATGATAAAGGGGAGCGGATTCAGGGAGGTATCCCAACGTTTTTTTGATTTCCAAAAGATGTTCATCAATGTTTAAGTCTTTGACGCGAATGGTTCCCGAAGTGGGCTGGAGGAAGCCGGTAAGCATCCGAAGCGTAGTGGTTTTGCCGGCGCCGTTAGGCCCGAGCAGTCCAAGTATTTCGCCCTTGTGGATGTCGAAATTAATCTGATCAACCGCGCAGAGGTCGCCGTAGTATTTGGTCAGATTTTCGATATGAATCATCTTTTTTCTCCTTCCGTAAGACTTTAATAATTTTAGGCCTGTATTCATCCTTTTCAGCCAGCTTTTTACCCCTTGTTTTGATAAACAAAAATGCAATAAAGAAAAAAGCAAAGGCAAATATTGCTGAAAAGACCGACGAATTCAAATTGAAAAGCGGAGCAACTTCCTGGCCTATAAATGCGCCCGCGATCATGCATAAAATTGGAAAAACATAAAGAAGAAAAGAAAGTTTTAAAAGAGAGGACGTTTTAATGCTGATTATGACTCTATCGTCCACATGTGCCCCTGCTCTGTTTATTGCTTCAACCACCATCTCCTCGCCGTCTTCCATGGCGTTGCAGGAATTTTTTGCGGAGCAAGCCTCACAGTTGCCGGTTTTTACTGTTTTTACCCATGCCGTGTCTAAATTAAGTTTTATTACCTTGCCTTCTTCAGTCGCCAAAATTATTATCTGCCCAAGATTTGTCTGATCAAATAAATTAAGGACGGGGTTATCCCCGCCCTTATCTGTCCAGCTGAATGTATCCGACTAAACTGTGTCGATTAAACTCTGATTCCGCCGCTTACATCGATTGTAATCCCTGTAATCAGGTCATTTTCCACAATGTAAAGAGCTGAATGAGCGACCTCTTCAGGCCTTCCCATACGTCCTACAGGGATAATTTTTTTCCATCTTTCCAGGGCTTCCGGTTTCATATCTTGCATAACCATCTGGGTCGCTATGAATCCGGGAGCTACTCCAGCCGATCTTATTTTATAGCGGGCAAGCTCCTTTGACCATACAACGGTCATGGCTGCCACGCCTGCCTTTGCAGCGCTATAATTAGTCTGGCCCATATTCCCGTGCCTGGCAACAGATGACATCGTTATAATTACACCGCCGTTGCCGCAGTTAACCATCTGGACAGCAGCCTCCCTGCCTGTCAGGAATACACCGGTAAGGTTGATGT
>JAUVKB010000223.1 GCA_030596405.1 Deltaproteobacteria bacterium | reverse complement strand
TGACAAATTTTTCCCTTCAGCCTTCTACCTTCAGCCTTCTACCTTCAGCCTTCTACCTTCTATCCTATATCATCAACGTAAAACAGATATTCAACGCTCCCTCTTTTTCACCATTTCTTTCCATGCATATGTCCTTGACCCGCAACGGTTCGGACATCTTTTCAAGCCCGGAAAGAAAATTCACAAAAGAAAAAAAGGAGCCTTTCATGTCAAGATCAAAGCCTGACCATGCAAAGAGAACCCCTTTAATGCCGCCCTTGGGGATAATGCTCGTCATTGCAAGGCGGTTCTGTTCGGCAAGACTGTTTATCCTGCTGAGCAGTTCGGTGATTTCCGCTTCCCCATCTCTCTTTTTAGCAGTATTTTCCAGAACATACACAATCTCCTCAAGTTTTTTTTCACGCTTTTTTATTGTATTATTAATTGATTTAATTGAAGAAATATCCTTGAGGGAACTATGCTCCTTTACAACCTTATTCAATTTTATCACTGTCTTTTTCAGGGCTTTCGCCTCGGGATCATAGACCTTTCCAATGTAAAAATATGTGCCTGCAACAATGACCGCGGCCACAAGACCGAATTTTTCCAGTTTGGTAAGCTTTCTCATCCATTCACTTCCAGGGTTTTTACCAGGAACTCAAACCTGAGCCTGGATCCATCATCTTTTTCAAGTAAATTTATAACCACGGATTCACACCATTTATTTTCCTGCATCTTTGTGGCAAATCCTCCGACCGAACTCAAGCTGATTGATGTCCCCTCAATGTTATATTTATGCAAATCCTCCTGGGTTATCTTTTTAAGAACGATCTCCTCCGGGATCAGGTGCGCAAATCCGCTGAAAATATTAATTACATGGGCAATATCCTCATCAGCCCTGCCCGCGGCAAAGGCGATTTGTTTTTCTGTCAAGGCGATTTTGTTCCTGAGATTTTCCGCCTGTTGTTTCGCCTGTTCATATCCTGTTATCCGGCCTTTTTTATTTTTCACTTCATCTGAAAGTTTTTTTATCCTTTCTTTGTATATATTTCCCTGCCACCTCATATACTGAAAATGGCCGAAAAGGATGGTTGACAAAAGAACGGTTGCTATCAACGGCATGAGATAAGCGCTTTTTTTCAGGCGCGGAACAAGAGGTTCCGTATCATTTATGCCGGCAAGCCTGTGCTTTTTTGAATAAAGTTCCCTGATGGCGGCCCCGGCCACGGTTGCATAAACCCCGTTCCGGCCTGCATCGGAAGGCTCGGTCACACCGGTTGCATTGTTTATGGCAATGGCTACAGCCCCGTTCGCGCAAAGAGACGAAACATATTCGACAATCCGTTTATCGCCCGCGCCCAGGCCGCATATAGTAAGCGGTATGGGCGCGGGCGACTGTCTTGCCGTAAATTTCAATGCGCTTTCCAGCTCTTCGGAGGGGTCTTCCGTCAGGTGGCTGATGATCGCTTCCATGCTGATTGGAAGCGTATTTATTATGGCGGGTTTTTCTCCCTTTAAAACAGCGAATTTGGAATAATCCGGTCCAATGTCCAGGATGGCTCGCGGGGACTCGAAATCTTCCATAAAGAGCGTCATGTAAAAACAGACTTCCGGGGGATAGATCCGGAGAAGCTTCAGCCCAGCGGCCTTAAATCTTTCCCTGACGGCACGGTATATGTTTTTTTCTATCACCGAAACATTAACGGTTATCTCTTCCTCATCCTCTTCCGGAACCATTTTATCTTTTGCAAAAGCCTTCTCTATTTTTTCCACCCAGATAAGGGCCTGGGCCCCGCTGACCCCGGTATATGGTTCCACCTCCCATTTAACCGCCTCCATGAGTTGATAATGCCTCATGCCGGAGACCTTTTTGGTGTTCATCAGGATTTCGACCGACCGGGCAAGAGAGGTGACATACACGGCCGGGCCGGAGGTATAGTCCAGCCGTGCTGCCAGGGTCTTTACACCATCGACTCCAGGCAGATCGTCTTCAGTGTCCTGTCGTTCAACCTGGGTAAATTCCGTAATTTCAAAAACCTTCCCCTTTTTGGCAGCCAAAGCCGCATAAATATGATTACCGGCAACTTCAACAGCTAATATTTTTTTCTTACCGATTTTCATTAAGGTTTTTAGGTCGAAGGCTGAAGGTTGAAGGCTGAAGGTAGAAAGGGAAAAACTGTCATCCGTGCTTGGTTAAGCAAATTAACCCTTATACGACCCACCATTTTTCATCATTCATCATTTCTAGAGTGCTGCGCTGAAATCCACGTTTGCGTCAAGGCTCAGGGTGTTTACCTGGTTGCTTCCCGCGCTTGTGATGATATTGTAGATTGCGGTGTACTGATTTTCTCCGATGTCGATTATATTATCTGCGTCCGCATCATCCCAGAATACGAGGCGCCTGGCCCCTGTTTTAATCTTGTTCGCGGTGATATCAGTGTAATTGAAAGCCTGCGGCGGAGGCGGAGTTGCGCCTACAGTCCATACCCCCCCGACAAAGGTTCCGTCTGTGCCCGCCACCTTGAGATCTGTATTCACCTCATCATAGAAAAGACACGCCTTGGTAATGGCTGCCTGGGCGTTAGTAACAATAAATTGATTCAATGTAAAAAATCCGGGATGCCAGTCGCTTTTGTTTATGATAAGAATTATGTTGTCCGCGTTGAATCCGCCCGCGTCATTCGGATTGTATGTTGTGACATTAATTACCTCTGTGAAATTAACCGGCTCTGTGTTGTCCGCGTTAGTACTGCCGAAATCAAACTTTCCGTCTAATCCGCGGGAGAGTATCAAAATCGCGTCATTTGTATTGTCCTTAAAAAAAAGCAGCTCCCTTTCCCAGTAATCCCTTAAAAACTGATCTTCATCAAAACCCCATGGGGTCTGAAAATATTCGTGCCGCCAGCCAATGCCCGCGTTCGCCCAGGCCGGCTCAGTTACATCATCGCCCGGAGCGTTTACGTTCGGCTTTCTTGTCCATAATTCCCTGGGCTGTCCTTTTGTATAAGAAGCGGACGCGGCGTCCTTATCATCCCATTCCGCTGTCTCCCACCTGAAAAGCTTTGTCCACCGGCATACGTCACCTGTAAATCCATTGTTTTCGCAGCCCGGCGAGGCGCCGATAACCGCCTTTTTTATATTAAGAATAAGGTCCTTGGTCTTGTTCTTTTTTTTCTCATTCAGCTTGTCAAAAACAGCCTCCCACTCATGGGAGTAAATTTTCATTACAATA
>JAUVKB010000085.1 GCA_030596405.1 Deltaproteobacteria bacterium | reverse complement strand
GAAACTTCTGCGGGGAACAGATTGGCCGATCTGCCCCCATTGATAGCTCCAAATGGAAAGATCGTATCTTTGTGGGATAAGGAGACTGTTTTTTTTGCCGATCCTTTCCTTTTTTAACGGCTCTTTAAATTTTTTAATTTTATTGTGAGAAAATAGATTGAGACACAAAAAGAAACTGGGTCAAATGCTTGTGGAAGGCGGCTTGTTGACACAAGAGCAGCTCAGCCAGGCCATTGTTGACCACAAAAAAAGCAATATGAAACTGGGGCAGTTCCTGGTTACCGATGGGATAGTCAGCGGAGCCCAGATTGTAAATCTGGTCTCCAGACAGCTTAATATGAAGAAATACCGGCCTGATGAATACCCCATCGACATGGAGCTTTCAAAAATTATTCCGGTTGATATTGCCCAGAAGTATAAAGTGGTTCCTTTAAGTAAAAGCAGATTCCTGCTCACGGTAGCCATGCCGGACCCCATGGACATCGATGCCCTGGATGCTCTGGAGGTGCTGACCAACACCGAGGTGGAAGCGGTTATGTGCACCGACCAGGAGTTAAACCATCTGATCAGCAGTTTTTACGGCACGTATTCGGGTATTGACGGCGTTTTGGAGAGTATGGAGGAGGTGCAGTTTGAGAGTGTTAAAGAGGCTGATAGTGCTTTGCAGACTGAAGACGTTGAGGTAAGTTCACTGCAGAATATGGCTGAAGAGGCGCCTGTCATCCGTCTGGTTAACTCCATCCTTTTTCAGGCTGTTCGGGAAGGGGCAAGCGACGTGCATATCAGTCCTGAAAAAGACTACGTTCAGGTAAGATTCAGGGTTGACGGAAAGCTTCATGAGGTGCCTGCTCCGCCCAAATCCATGATCCTGCTGATAATTTCCAGGATAAAGATTCTGGCAAACATGGATATCGCCATTTCAAAAATCCCCCAGGACGGCCGGTTTACCGCACGGATGGACAATAAGGAGATCAATATCAGAACATCCACCATACCAACTATTTATGGGGAAAACATGGTGCTCCGGCTGCTTGACACAAGCAGCGGCATTTACTCTCTGGAAAGCCTGGGCATGTCCGTAGAGGACAGACAAAAGGTCGAATCGCTGGTACAAAAACCTTACGGGATGATTCTCAGCACCGGGCCGACCGGAAGTGGAAAAAGCACCACCTTATATTCTATTTTAAAAAAAATTAATAAGCCTGATATTAATATAATTACGCTGGAAGACCCGGTGGAATACAGGGTTAAAAAAATAAGACAGATCCAGTTGAACAGGAAGGCGGGCATGACATTTGCCGGCGGACTCAGATCGGTCCTGCGTCAGGACCCCGATGTTATTATGGTCGGTGAAATAAGGGATTCCGAAACCGCCTCTATTGCGGTTCAGGCGGCAATGACCGGTCACAGGGTTTTAAGCACCGTGCACACCAACGACGCGGCAGGGGCTATCACCAGGTTTATAGATATGGGGATAGAGCCTTTTCTTGTCTCTTCCGTTATGCTGGTGTCGATTGCACAGCGTCTTGTCAGGAAAGTATGCCCTTTCTGCAAAAAACCTTATAAACCGCCTGAGGCGGTTTTAAAATACTGGGGGCTGGACAAAATAGAAGGCGCCAATTTCATGCAGGGAACCGGCTGTTTTAACTGCATGGATAAAGGTTATAAAGGGCGGACCGGCATATACGAGGTTCTTGTTATCGACGATATGGTAAAAGACTTGATTTTAAACGAAAAATCGGCCCAGGAGATTACTCGTGCCGCACAACAGGCCGGTATGCTTAACACGCTTAAAGAGGATGCAGCCAGAAAGGTCATTGAAGGGACAACGACTCTTGAAGAAGCAGTGTCTGCAGTGATGGCATGATATCAGAGATATTAAGGAAAAACAGGCATGCCTAAATATATATACAAAGCCATTAATGAAATCGGAAACGCCGTATCCGGTGTAATTGAAGCCGAGTCGCTTGAAACAGCGAATAATGCGTTAATTGCGCGGGGTAATATACCGACCATGGTTTCATTGGAGCATGGCCTTGCAGCGCGAAGCGGCTGGGCAAGCATAAGGGAGATATTTTCCAAAGTCAACACCCCTGAACTGATACTTTTTACCAAACAGTTCAAAACAATGCTTCATGCAGGCGTGCCCATGGTTAAGCTTTTACAGGTGCTTGAAGACCAGACTGCAAGTTTGAAACTCAAAAGTATTTTAGGCTCCATGTCCCAGGATATAAAAGAGGGTTCAAGTCTTTATAATGCGTTTAAAAAATATCCGAAAACGTTTTCCTCCCTGTACTGCAGCATGATAAGGGCAGGCGAGGCCAGCGGAGCGCTTCCGGAAGTAATGGAGCGTTTGACATATATCATTGAACACGAACACAGGGTTAAATCGGATATCAAAGCGGCCCTGCAGTACCCTCTCATCGTACTGGTTTTTTTATTCATCGCTTTTTTCGTGCTTTTAACTTTTGTTATTCCAAAGTTTGTCAATATTTTTGAAAGATCCGGCATAGATATTCCGGTTCCCACCATGATATGCATGACATTATATTCTTTCATGGTTAATTACTGGTATATTTTTTTTGGACTCCTGATTTTGTCGGCGGCGTTTCTGCGCTATTATTTCAAGACGGATAACGGCAGGTACGTAAGAGACGTCTTTTTGATGAAAGTTCCCATTATAGGCCCTCTTTTTATTAAATCGGCCATGTCAAGATTTGCCAGCATATTTTCCATATTGCAGTCGAGCGGCGTGGCTGTCCTGGAATCCATGAATATTTTGTCCGGCACCATTAATAATTCCGCCATATCGCGTGAATTTGACCGTATTAATGAAAAACTTGAAGAAGGGAGGGGCATTGCAGAACCTCTAAAATCCGCCAAATATTTCACGCCTATTGTTACAAACATGATTGCCATAGGTGAAGAATCCGGAAATCTTGATGAAATGTTAAATGAAATCTCGGATCACTATGACGTTGAACTCGAATACGCCGTAAAAAAACTTTCCGAAGCCATGGGCCCGATTTTGACAATCGGTTTGGCCGGCATTGTGGGCTTTTTTGCGCTTTCGATTTTCTTGCCCATGTGGGACATGACAAAGATGGTAAAATAAACCAAAAATATGCCGAATAAAAGATTTCAGGTTAGTCTGTATATTATCATCCCGTTTATTTTTGGTGGAACCGCGCTGCTGTCCATGCTTGTTTCTTACAAAATAACCGCATATTATATGAAAAAAGGGCTGGACGCAGGGTGGCCGGTAGCTTTCTGGGGAATGGTTTCCGTCCTTTCGGCGCTAATTGTCGGCATCGTGATTACAAGGATGTTTATCGTTCCTCTGGAAAAGTTCGTAAAAAAAACGAAACAACTCGAGATTTTTAATTATATTCCCGATAAAGATAAAGCAGCAAAAGATGACTTTAGCCGTTATACACAGGTGTTTGACCAGGTTACGGAATTGTTGAGCCGGGTTGACGCCCAGAATATGTTTCCAAAAATCGTCGGTCACAGCAAGGCCGTGCGTGGGGCGCTGAACAGGATCGTAAAGGTTGCTCCAACCGGCTCCACCGTCCTGATATCCGGTGAGACAGGCACAGGAAAGGAGCTTGTTGCCCGGAGTGTCCATGATTACAGCACGAGAAGAGAAAAACCTTTTGTCGCTATCAACTGCGCCGCAATTCCCGACAGTCTTATAGAAAGCGAACTGTTCGGATATGAAAAAGGCGCGTTTACCGGAGCAAACGCAAAAAAGCCCGGCAAGTTTGAAATTGCGGACAGCGGTACGATTTTTATGGATGAGATAGGGGATATGCCTATGGAAACCCAGGCCAAGCTTCTCAGGGTAATTCAGGAATCGTGTGTTGAACGGCTCGGAGGGATTCAATCCGTCAAGGTGAATGTGCGGATTATTGCGGCCACCAATAAAGACCTTTCCGCGATGGTTGATGCGGGAAAATTTCGTCAGGATCTTTTTTTCCGGCTGAATGTATTTCCCATTTATATTCCTCCGCTCAGGGAAAGAAAAGAAGACATACCCGCGCTTGTGCAAAATTTTGCGGATAAACTTAGAGAAAATCTTAATATTTCGGCAGAGAGCATGCAGATGCTGATCGCTTATGACTGGCCGGGAAATGTGCGTGAACTGCAAAACGCCGTGGAATCGGCCTCTGTTTTGGCAAAAGATATAATAGAACCCGCACATTTGCCGGCTGCCGTGACAAGAGGATTGGCATCTGTTGTTAATAAAAATGTCGCTGGAAATGATAAACCGAATTTAAGCAAGGGGGTATCGCTTGACCGTCGTCTTCATGAAATGGAAAAAGGGATTATTATTGAAGCGCTTGAGCAGACAGGCGGCATTCAGACTGCCGCGGCAAACCTTCTTGGGATTAAAGACAGAAGTCTTTGGCATCGTATTAAAAAATACGGCATTGATGCAGCGGCATTTAAGATGGCCAGATAGCAAGGCATGGGCATGGAACTGCAAAAAATGGAGTGGAACCGTCAAAAAATGATGATTATATCCTGTTGATTTCAGGGTATTTTTATAACACATACACAATATAAAATTTATTTTAAATAACCATAATAAATATATCATGCTGAATTAACAACATATAATTTTATTTAGCGGCATGCATTTGCATCTATGTATATTTTATTTTCTTTTTAATATACATTTTGGCATTGAAAATGCTGTTCAATAGTGTAAAACAACGTGAAATGAAACTGCAACGATAAAGACTATGGCTAAAAAGGGAGGGGCAGTCATGAAAAACAAAAAAACACCTGTTTTAAAGAATGAAAAAGGTTTTACACTTATAGAAATTATTGCCGTTATCATTATCATGGGAATTCTGGCTGCGGTTGCCGTGCCGAAGTTTTTTTCCATGCAGGAAGATGCAAAGATCGCGGCATTAAACGGCGCTCTTTCAGAAGCGGCAGCCAGGTTTAACCATGCTTACGGCAAATATATTCTGGTGGAAAAAAGGGCTCCGAGTGATGTTACCACCGATTTGGCTACAGCCGCTTATTTGGGTTTGAATGCGGCAACTGCTGGAGTTGGAGAAAATATCGGCGATTTTGATGTGACATGGATAAAAACCGGCGCAGATGAACTGACGATTACCGTAGTAAAAGCTGATACAATCGGGGCTGCTGCGTTAGCGGCGATGCCGATAGCTAATAGAGAAAAGCTTATTACAAGCGTAACCTGGGGGCCGTAAAAGATTTTTACATAATCTTAAACTGTCAACACAAAAAAAGGGCTGTCCTTTGGAGAAAACTCCAGAGGACAGCCCTTTTTTATAGAAGCTGTTCCGTGTTTAACATGGGCGATAAATCAGCTATATATCCTTTTGTTGGACCGGCTTATTTGTCTTTTCTTCATAAACCGAAAGGAGGAAAATAGTGGCAAGCGGCTGGGTAAAAAGCACTCCTATAAAAACAGCGCTGCCGACTGCGGAAATACCCATGAATAAAATGAAAACCAGGAGCTGATCAATTAACACATCATGTGTGGTCATTGAAAAGCTTTCTTTTATTGCTTCTATCAATCCCAGTTTTTTATCAGTCATAAGGGGCAGCATGTAAAGACAGACAAAGGATACGGCAAGGGAGATGATAATCCCCGGTAAAACAAGCAGTATAAACCCGATCATCGTTATAATAAAAACCACAATCCCAAATCCGAGTAAAGGTAAAAACAGTTTCATCTGGGAAAACAGATCCTGAATTTTGGGTTCACGACCGTCTCTTACCATTAAAAGGATAGACTGCATGTAACCTGCCATAGTAACCGGCGCAAGGATGCCAAGGGTAAGAATCCATAGAATAAACATTACCAGTGTCATAAAAACAAGCGGGGCCAAAAATTTTAGTGTCAGATTCCATGCTGTTTCAAGATGTTTTTTAAAATCCATTTGTTCCTCCTTTAAGCATTTTTCCATGCAAAGTTCTTGTCTATTAAATCAGATCTGTTTTAAACCGTGCACGGGCCCGGATTACCGGATTAAATGAAATAAATTTTACAGAACCCATTAAAATTTTTATATATTGAAGTAAATTTTGTATGTCAACATTAAAGATGGCGCAAAAATCAGTGCAAATCCATTTTGTTTGTGACTTTTTTGTGTTTTCGTAGTATGAATATATAGTATAAATATATTGTATTACCTGTTCTTGCAAATTTTAAACCGATATTTATGACAGATAACAATATTAAAAAAAATCGCGGTTTCACTCTTCTGGAAGTGGTTGCAGTATTGATTATTATGGGTATTGTCAGCGCTATTATAGTCAGCCGCTTTGTAAATGACCATGTCGATCTGATCGAGCAAACCGAGGTGATAAAGGCTCATTTGCGCTATGCCCAGACCAGGGCTATGAACGCGGATACGGTCTGGTATATCAAATTTACGAATAATACATACTCGCTTTACAAACACGACGATTTAAACCAAAAATATCTTCCTGGTGAGGACCGGACAACCAAAACACTTCCGGACGGAATATCTGTAGGCTACGGGTCTTCGGATATTGTCTCTTTTGATTCATGGGGGAAACCGTGTACCGATGACGCCGGCCTGACATTGCAGACAACAGACAGAACATTAACGATTTCATGCGGCTTAGATAGCAGATCGATTGAAATTACGAGGAACACCGGGTTTATTAAATGAATTTGTTATTACGACCATTTAAAAAAGAGACCGGATTTACCCTTATAGAGGTTGTCATTATGATTATAGTGGTATCCATATTCGGCTCTATGCTGGTTCAGTTCATGTATGCCGGCGGGCCGGCAGGCTCCGGCCTCATGCGCGTTTCCGAATCAATCGATATGGTAAAAGGCGGTTTTACTCTTTCCGGAATAATGGAAAAGATAACAAAAGACTATAAAAAATTATTATCCGACAATGCCGGCGCTCCATTGCAGAGCTTGCAATCTTATGTGGAAAATGGAAATAACCCGGAAAATACTCCATATTACGGCGAATATTTATGGGAAACCAAGTATATCATTTTTGATGAAAATCAGATTGAAGAAGCAGACCCGTGTACGTCTGATTGTGCTACCTTAAAAATTATTCTCAAAAAAGATGAGCAGAGTATATCCCTGCCGGCGCTTTTTACCAGGCATTGATTATGAACAAATCCGGTTTTACACTGTTAGAAGTCATAGTTTCCATGATCATTGCCGGCGTTATCATCGCGGTTGCAGGCATCGGGATCATTATGGTTGCAAAAAGCTATCTGCTGACAAAGGAAAACGTCCATATCGCCCAGAAAGTTCAACTGGCTTTTGCCCGTGTAAACAGGGAATTAATGGAACTGTCGGACATTACAGATGCTTCCGGCGCTTATGTCGCATTTGAAAACATATCCGGCAATCGCACGATAGGATTTGATGGCGGCGACATAAAAATTGCGGAAGGAAGCGTCCTGCTGGAAAATGGCGATGTTCTGATAGACGATATAATTGATAACGGCTTTACCTTGACGTATAAGAAAGACGACGACCAGACAGACTGGGTGCATGGGACGGACGATATCAAATTGTTAGCCTCTATCGAGATCGAACTTTCGGTAAGCAGGCCTGACGACAGCGGCGGAAGCATAAGCTTTTCAACAACAATCATTCCAAGGAATACAAAAAAAAGATGACAGGCATGCTGCTTAAAACAAGCCGGAACGATTTGAAACGCTTTAAAGGTTGCTCGGGCAGTATCCTTGTATCCCTGATTATTACAATGGTTATATTATCAGCGCTGGCAACTGCCCTGGTCTCTTTGACCGCCTCTTCAATATTCAGTCAGGCAG
This sequence comes from Deltaproteobacteria bacterium, assembly GCA_030596405.1. Lineage (GTDB taxonomy): Bacteria > Desulfobacterota > Desulfobacteria > Desulfobacterales > JAUVKB01 > JAUVKB01. The sequence goes on along the minus strand of JAUVKB010000085.1, from coordinate 1,150 downwards.
GCTCAAACAGCTCGGCAAAGGCCTATTATCTTGCTGAATCAGGTTTTAGATATGCTCAGAGCCGGTATGATAATGCCGCAGATGAAGATGACAGGGACGACCGGCTTGAAGAAATGCACGAGCAGACATATACTTTGGCGGATAACGAGGGACAATTTAGAATCGATGTTTATCCTTATTATTTCAAGGTCGTTTCAGATCCTATTGGAACCGGCAGCCTGGTAGCAAAAACCCCCGGCGGTTTTCCCTCTGATTTGGAGCTTTCATCCGGCAGGTTAAAAATAGGGTCAAAATTTTATAACTACAGTGATGTTTCCCGGACAGGTCAGGATATCACCTTTACCATGAACTCGACCATGCCGTATTTTCCTTCTGATACGGATGTTTTTTCCGTTGCCGCAAGCATAAACGAATCCCAGACAATCGACACGGCAAACGACGACCTTTTGTTGCAGTCAGGCACAGCCGATCCTTTTCCTCTCTTAAACGGTATTATTGAAATTGACGAACATTTTTATTCATACAAAAAACGTGATAACAACACATTGACCGGTATCAAAGACCCTCTTAATCCTGACGAGCTCTCTTTTACCGTGAAACCGAGCACGGACATAATTTTACGTAAATTTGTAAAACTTCACTCCACAGGCATATTCGGCGAAGGCGATCTGGAGGCAAAACGTAAAATCATCTATCATGTTTCACTCCCTGTTGAGCAGGGGGAGACAGTAGTCTTCCATGATACCTTTGAGGACAAATCCCACTGGGAAGATTCCACCCTTGGTTCCCATGAAATTCAAACCATTGACGGCGATAAGGCTCTTAAGGTTTCCGGCACGGATTCAATCGGGGCAGCAGGAGATGTCGGAAGTCTTATAGCGCTTGATTCATCGACAACCGATGTTGACCTGGCTTCTGCTCATGAATTTGCCGATCATCACTTAAGCTATGATGCACAGGTAAAGATCGGGTTTGACCCGTGGCCACCGATTTCTGATTATTATATGGGCGGCATTACTTTTCGGCTCGATTCCCTTGCGGCGGATGCAAACAGTTACGGGGTTTCATTTTTGCGTGCCGACAAGAATCTCCCGTTATCAGACAAGATCCCGGATGAAATCGTCCCATTGAATGATACTGATATGATAGT
>JAUVKB010000173.1 GCA_030596405.1 Deltaproteobacteria bacterium | reverse complement strand
CTTATCGGAAGAGGACATTAAAAAATACGGATAAACAGCTTTACTTTAAAAGATAAATATTCAACCCGTTTTATAACGAAAGGAGACTATTAAGATGACAAACCAGACCTGTAAAAAACAAGTTGCGAAAGATTGGTTTTTCCGCATGAAAGAAATCCAAGAACAAATCGCTGATATTAATCGCAAAATCGGTGTAGCGCCGGATATCAGCAGGCTTGCGATCCCTGCAGGTGATGCAAAGCGGAGGCTCGAAAGCTTCGTCTATTTGAACGGCGACCAGAGGGAGGAGAACATTCCTGACAGATTACAAGGGGAACTGCGCACCCTCAAGAATAACGTTGCTGAAACAGCCGAGGCCCTTGAAAAATACAAAAAACAAAGCCATCAGCTTATCGAGGAGCGAGATGAACTTAAAAAACGACTTGACGGAACATTTCGCCAGACAAATTTGGAACTGAGCACAAATTTTAGCGCCGATGGGCTGAAAGAGTTTGTTGAATCGGTCGTTGAGATATGGCTCGACTCCATTAAAACGATCAAAGATAAACTTAGCCACCTGGAAGAAAAGCGCAGCGAGCTCAAGTCAGAGGTAAAAAGCTTCCGCCCTAAAACCAAAAATTTTAATGAAGATGAACTTCTGAATGCTTCTATTAAGGATCTTACTGCAGAGCTGAAAGCCGAAGAAGAATTAAAACGGAGACAAAAAGCCGCCGAAGAGCTGTTTAATCAAGCTGAAGCCGCTGTAAAGGCCGTACAAAAACGGCTTGAAGCAGAGAGAAAACAGTTTGCCGATGATTTGACTGATGCCGTAGCTGCATACACCAATGCAGGTATATTCAATACTGCTCAGGATCTAAAGTTGCTGCTAAAGAAAGATTCTCTCTACCATGAAGCCGTTTCGGAAATTTGCAGGGAACTGCTTAAAAAAACCGGTACCGATGCAGCGCATGTCTTTAATTTTACAGGCGGCAGCCTTCCGGCTCAAACCCATATAATCAGCGATAGTGTTATAAGGGGAAGATTAGAGAGCATGGTTGATGAGATATTGAAGCAGAACCGCCTACAAACAACAGATTAGTTACGATTGGTCGGTTTGGATTAACGAAAAAATATATAATAAAAAACAACAGAAAGAAGGGGTAAAACCATGACGGACATGAACGCGCAAATGGTTGTCAATGCAGACAACCGGCAATTCATCAGATCCTTTGATCGCTCCGAAACTCAAATCAACCGTTTCGGCAATCAGATCTCCGGTGTCATGCACCGATCCGGCAGGAAAATCTGCCGCTTTGGCGATAAGATCGGAGGCCTGACGTCCCGCATAAGCGGTTTGAGCATGGCGGCAGGCAAAAGTTTAATCGATTTTGATGTCCGGATGGCCCGCTGGGCCATCCAGGCCGGACTTTCCAAAAAACAGATGTTCGATCTTAAAAAAGAGCTTTTTGAGATCGGCTAACAATTGAAGGGAGAATTTACGAATGATAACAGAAAAAGGAACCCTGATAGTCGGCGTTGAATACGAAGGTAAGCTTCACAAAGATTTTATATTGCGGCCTCAACTGGTAAGTGACTCCGTCGATGCGGTAGAAGACGAACGCGCAAGGCGCAATGAAAGCTACCTCGGCCTTTGTGTAGTAGGCAGGCAGCTTGAAAAACTCGGAGACATCCCGAAAGAAAAAATAACACCTGAACTTCTTATGGGCATGTATGAAGTCGATCTTGCAGTGATTTCCGATGCCTCAAGGAGGCTGCAGAAAAAGCAGCGTTCGTTTCGAGGTGAAAATACGACCACTGAAAAAGATCGTTCTGGCGCTTCTAAAGCTGGGCTTTAAGCACGCTGAAATCATGGCCATGTCTGAAACAGAGGTGGAAGGCTACCTTGATGCTTACGAGGAACTTATCAAGCCAAAGTCGAAAAATAAGAAATACATAGTGAAAAGGAAGAAATAAAATGTCCGATACTATGAAGCTCGCTCTCCAGATCACCGCAGTTGATATGCTTTCAGGTGTGGTGGGCCGCGCAAAGAACTCTATCCTGAATCTGGGAAAGGCAGGCAGAAGAGTCCAAAAAGACTTTGAAATCATGGAGAGGTCTGTCACCAGGGGTTTGAAAGCTATTGCGGTAAGCTCTTATGCATTGAATAAAATGAAGCCGGGAGTATCTGCGGCCGCAGATCTTCAGGAAGCGATGCTCGGCGTGAAGATGAATCTCGCAGGGTCGGCAAAAAGCGCAAAAGAGCTAACTTCCATGCTTAGCGAAGTGAAGGGCACGGCCATAACCGTTTCCGCAGATGCGCCCTTTTCCGCTGAGGATGTTGTCAAAATTCAAAACGCTCTTTTAAAAGCGGGCATGGATTTGAAGGATGTTGCTGGCAAATCCGGTGCCGCTTTTGCTGCAACAGCCCTGGCGAGTCTTTCAGGCGAAATGCCTGAGTTGGTTGGCACAAGCCTTGCGCGCATTGGAAGTCAATTCAAACTGAAAGGATCTGAATACAGCGAGCTTTCAGATTGGCTTGTAAGGGTCGATGATGCGGCAGTAACAAGCCTGCCGGAACTTATAGCCGGACTCAGAATGTCAGGCAGCGCCGCCGCTGCTCTCGGTATCCCCGTCGCAGATACTGTAACCGCTGTAGGCGCTTTGGCGAACCTGGGAGACAGAGCGGGTTCGTCGTTTGGAGGGTTCTTGAGTGGCATAGCGGGCAAGACCCCTGCCGCACGCAAGGAAATGAAGCAACTAAACCTGAGCTTTTTTGATAAAGGTAAATTCGTGGGAATGGAAGAGGCGATCATCCGGCTCAAGGATAAAATCGGGAGCATAAATGATGATCAGGAAAAAAGTAAAATACTGGCCAGGTTGTTTGGAGAGGAGGGAAGCAGAGCTGCAAACGAATTTTTAAACGCGGCTAAAGGCTTCAGTGAAATCGAAAAATCCGCAAAAGATTCGCTTTCAATGGCGGAAAAAATGTCGATCTGGGGCGAAGGATTAAACGCAGCCCTTGCAAAGATAGGCGGGACCTCAAAATCGACCCTGGCGACCCTGTTTGACCCTCTCCTGTCGCCTCTTAAGGAATTCCTGGACCTGATGAATCAGGCTGTCGGCAAGGTCGGAGAACTGGCGGAAAAGCATAAAGGCATAACCGCTGTGGGTGCCTACGGAATGGGCGCTGCAACGCTCGGACTTGGTGGATACGGGGTGTTTAATCTTCTCAAGGGTGGAGCTGCAGGCGCAAGGGTGCTTAAAGGTGTGGGCGGCATGAAGGGTCTTTTAGGCGGTTTCGGGGGTACGGCTGCCGGCATTGCAAAAGGTAAAGCACTGGAAGCGGCAACAGGAGTGCAACCCGTCTTTGTAACCAACTGGCCCGCCACACTGGGAGCTGCAGGAGCCCTGGGCGATATAGCTGGAGGAAAAGCGGGAAAGCTTGGAAAACTTGCCGGGAAGCTTGGGAAGTTCGGGAAGCTCGGAGTCGGCGCTGCAGGGATTGGGAGCACGGCCATTGCGGGCAGCGCTGCACTCGCGGGAGGATACGCCATCGGGACGGGCATCAATAAAGCCTTCATCGAGGGCACGGCTTTTGGTGACAAGATCGGCGAGGTGCTCAATCGCATCGTTGCGGCGTTTGGGAATGAGGAGTCACGGCGGGCGATTGTGATTAACAACAACCTGCGTGTCGATGAAAACCGCCGTTTGATCACCGAAACCGACTCAATGGGGGTAGAGGTAAACAACATGCTGAATCTGGGATCGTTTTAATGAACGAAGTATATTAAAGAAAAAGAGTTTTGGCGAGAAAAGTACTCTCCTTAGGGTTTGTTACCCTTGGTGCTACCGTGCTCGCCACCGGTACTGTCAGTACCGGAAAGTTCCACGGTAGCACCTTCTTTAAATAAATTCCCTGGAATATATACAGAGCTTATATCGCTCTATAATCCAAAGGTGTAAGAAACAAACTGATGGCAGGCTCAAAACATATACCCCAACAAAAAGCGGCACGCCTCAGTAAAGGCAAAGGTCAGCGGGATATTGACTGCCACCGATATAATGAGTGCTTGAGTTTTGCCGCAAAACAAGATTGGCCTTCATTTAACTGTGAAGGCTGCCCGGAATATAAACCGAAGGGTTTGGATAGGCCCAAAGCCGGAAAGCCTGAAAAAAAGGCATCCAAGGCTCAACCAGATAAATTAAATACGACTGTCACAATTGATTTTACGGAATATCCTGAAGCGATAAAAATAATAAAAAAGCTGGCCAAAAAAAGCGGACGATCACCTGAAAGTGAAGTGTTGATTATGATATTAGTTGACTTGATGAAGAAAGATCTCGATTTTTACGAATGGATGAATGGCAACCAGACAAAATAAAAAAACTTCCGAAGAGGATTTTGCCTATATAGATGCCATCTAAAATTATTGGATTTATACCTGCGAATTCAAGTGCTTAAATTCGACAGGTATTCTGCGTCCTAAATATCTCACTAATTATTTTTCTCAAACTATTCTCAATTATTTCTCAAACTACCTTCCGCCTTACATCCACGAAAAACAGATTTCGCTTTTTATCCGTTCCTACTCCGTTTGGATTTTATTTTGTGCTTGTTTAATAGCGGACAGGCAAATGCAATGAAAATATAAGGACTGTTAAGCGGTTGAAGACTCAGG
>JAUVKB010000090.1 GCA_030596405.1 Deltaproteobacteria bacterium | reverse complement strand
CCGAGAATAGCAATTTTTTTCAAAATCGAGGCATACGAAAAAAATTACCGCAGGCATCTAATTGATATCGGAGTCTCTCAAGTTCGCTTACCTCCGATGGTAATTTTTTAAGTATAACGAAGAGTTTGGAAAAAAGGGCATTCTCGGACAGCCTCATATGTGGGGAAAAGATACAACAGGAGGAACTCATGTCAAAAAAAATCAATGTATTGATGGTAGATGACGAGGATCAGTTTCGAGCCACGACATCCAGGCTGCTGACTAAAAGGGGCTATGATACAACCATGGCCGGCACCGGCGAAGAGGCGATTGAGATATTGAAGAATAAACCTCACGACGTGGTTGTCCTGGATGTCAAGATGCCGGGGATAGACGGGCATGAGGCCCTGTCAAGGATAAAACGCATCAACCCTGAAACCCAGGTGATCATGCTTACCGGTCACGGAACTCCCGATTCCGCTAAAGAATCGTTGCTTCGCGAGGCCTTTGACTACCTGAACAAGCCCTGTGATATTGATATTTTGTGTTTAAAGATAAATGACGCGTATGCGGCAAAACATTACGGCGAGCCAATAGAGGAAAAAGCAGCAAGAGACATTATGATCCATATTGATGACTATACCATGGTTTCCGAGGATGACACGATCAAAGGAACCATCCAAAAACTGATGGAGTCGTTCAAAGGGCTTGTTTCCAGCAGCCGGATAATGGAAACCGGCCATCGGTCTCTTCTGGTCTTTGACGAAAAAAACGAACTTGCCGGAATCCTGAGTATCCTGGATTTGATTGAAGCTGTCAGACCCGCGTATCTTTCCGCTCCAAAACCCTCAACTGCCGACAGTGTGCAGTTCTCTTCCATGTTCTGGGCCGGCCTGTTTACCACTCAGACAAAGATGCTGGCCGACAAAAAAGTGAAAGACATAATGTCTGAATCCCCGTTGAGAGTTGACGAAAACACAAACCTGATGGAAGTGGCGAACCTCATGTTTTGCGAGAGATGCAGACGGGTGATTATAACAAGCAATGACAGGGTAATCGGAATTGTCAGGGAACAGGAACTCTTTTTTGAGATGGCCAACATCATCACGCGGGCAGGTTGAAAAAACCCAATACGCAGGCAGGTGTGTAAACCTTTCAGAATAACTGCAATTTGCGCTCTTAGCAAGCAGGAAAGGATTAAAAATGATAAAAGAAAAAAAGAAAAAAGCTACCGGATATGACAAATATGTGGACTGGAAATTGTTTTTTATCCCTGTAGTGCTGTTCTTTCTTATACTTATCTTGCCGACGCCGTCCGGAATGAAGGATGTGGGCATGGAATACAAGATAGGGCCAAAGGTAGTAACAAAATATATCACAAAAGAGCTCTTTAATAAGGAGGCCTCGGACGCGTCTCAATGGCAGCTCCTTACCGCAAAAGTGATGGAACAAAATATGCGGATGGGAGCCCTTACCAAAGAGCGGTTTTTAAAACGGGACACAAGGTGGTGCAAAAAATACAAGATCCAGGCGGATTCAAAAAATGTTGAGAGGGCGCGCCAGTATATAGAAGAACATATTACCGGCGAGGCATACGGCGAAGTTATGATGAAGGCCCTGAAACTCAGAAGGGATGAACTCAATTATGACGACTTGACGGGAAAAGACAAAGCCGCCGCGGACAAAGGGGCCTGGCAGATCAAGGTAGCCCTTGCCATGGCGGTCTTTGTCGTGTTTTGTTTTATGACTGAATGTATTCCCCTTCCGGGCGTTGCCTTTTGTGTTGGTCTGATCCTGGTGTTTACCGGAGTCGTAACGAGAAAAGAGGTGGCCATGCTCTACTGGAGCGACGCATGCTGGTTTATCATGGGAAGCCTCATGTTTGCCGCCGCCTTTGTAAAGACCCAGGTGGACAAGAGGGTCTGTCTGGCGCTTTTCGGAAAGCTTGCGGTTCCCAATGTAAAGTGGGTCACCCTCATCTTCTTTGTAATGATCGCCCCTCTTGCGGCATTTATTTCCGACCACGCGCTGGCAGCCATGTTTCTGCCCATCGGCATACTCCTGTATCAGAACAGCCTGACACCGGAGGTGCCTGAAGATCCGGAACTGGCCAAGATGCTGATGATCGCCATTGCGATGGCATGCAACATTGGAGGCTTCGGCGCCCCTTCAGGCGGCGCGAGAAACGTGATCATGATGACCTATCTCGAGGACATGTTTGGTTTTGATATAGGTTATTTTCAATGGGTAAGCTATGCCATGCCCTTTGTCCTGTGTATGATCCCCATCACCTGGTTTGTAACCAACTGGCGGTTTAAACCAAAGGTCACATCCCTGGCGCCTGCCATGGACCATCTGAAAACCGAGATAAAAAAGATGGGCGGCTGGAACAGGCAGCAGGTCATAGCCATTATCATTTTTCTAATCATGCTGTGGGGCTGGTTTACGGAAAAGATATTTTTTAATCTGGGAATCTATCCTGTTCGTCTCGGTATCGGCGTGATCGCTATCGCAGGAGCTGTCGCATACCTCCTGACAGGGATAGTCAACTGGAGAGACTACCAGGAAAAGGTAGACTGGGGAGTAGTGTGGCTCTATGCCGGCGCCATAATCTTTGGACGTACCCTGGACAAAACAGGCGCGGCATACTGGCTTGCAAGGACAGCCATTGACACTCTCGCCCCCCTTGGGATGGATGCGGGGATACCTCTCTTGCTGGTCAATAACGGCCTGACATCGGTGATGACCAATCTCATGGCGGACGGGCCGGCGGCTGCGGCAGTAGGGCCGATAGCTCTAAATATGGCCGGTCTGGTCCATCCGGGCACTACCTTTCTCCCATTTATAGCAATGAGCACGGCAGCGGCTTCTTCCTTCGCCTATTGCCTGATCATCGGCACACCGCCGAATGCCATTGTCTATGCCAGCGGATATCTTGAGCCCAGGGACTACCTCAGGGTTGGAGCTATCATGTGGGTTGTGGCTAATGTCGTCCTGGTACTTCTCACCACAGTCTACTGGGGAATAAGGGGATTCGGAGGACTGCCGGGATTCTGATGGATTAAGGGTTGACTCCGGTGTCATTAACTTGTGGACTTTTTTCCACGGCCCTGAGTTAATGGCATTGAGGGTTGACACATGAGTTAGTGTCCATCCATAAATGAGGAGTTTTGTTCAAGATCAAGGCATGCGAAAAAAATAACCACAGGCATATGTTTGATATCGGAGTCTCGCAAGCTCGCTTGCCTCCGAGGATTAAAATTTGAGTCTGACAACGAAATTGGGCTAAAAGGGGCGTTTTGCAAAGGTCTCACTGATCTTCAACCGCCAAACCAAAGGGGCGAAGCATGGAAAAGAGGAGTTACAACAATATGGATAAACAGAAAAAACCGCTGTTCTATGAAAAGGGGAAGTTCTATTTCACCAGTCAACTGGAACGAAAATTTTACTTTGGCCTGACGATTATCATGCTGTCGCTTGGTATTCTCGCGAAAGCCGGTTTATTTTGATTGGCAAAATGGAAAAAACTGAAAAACTTGGCTTCAGATTCTATTTTCGGGCCCTTACAAATATTATACGAGGGCCTGGAGATTTTTTCAGGGACCTCCCCCCGGACATTGGGCTGAAACTGCCCGCAGGGTTTTTATGTGTCTCCAGCCTTATTCATGTAGCCTTCGGCCTGGCAATCAACATGCCTCCCCGTCCGATTTTGCTTGGGGGTATTTTTTTTATAAACGCCGTGGGCATGGTCTTTATCGCGGCAGCGTTTGGTTATATGCTGATGGTGATGTTCATGAAAAAACGAGTGCCCTTTGCCTTTTTTTTCAGTATATACGCGTTTTCTTCAGGCGTGACACTCCTCGCTTCCTGGCTTCCGTTTTTTATATGGTTAACCGAGCCATGGAAATGGTGGCTTATCGGAACAGGCATGATAAAAGCCTTTGGATTCAGATGGACACAGGCTGTCCTTATCCTTGTTGTTTCTTTCGCTGTTATTGCGCTGTTTTTCCTATCGGTTTCCCCTTTTGTTTTTCCAAAATAGAAAATATAGGAATCAGTTCCTAAAAATCTTTGTCAAGAATGAAGAGTTGACCCACCTTTTTCTTTTTTTCCCTGTTCATGAATGAGTCTGTTGATTTACTATCTTCTCAAAAAAATTGGCCAATATGCAGTGTATGCAAGGCGGATTAGCCACAATATCTTGTGTCTTAATTTTTAAAATCGGAGTAAATCAACAGAGTTATGAATGTACTCGTAAACGTGAACGTGAACATACACAAAAATATTGATTGTAAAAAGTGAAAGAACGAATTCTCTTCACTCCATATTACGTAGTCTCAAATTTTCCCTCTCGTTCCCACACTCTGCCCCCTCGCCTCTCGTTCCTACATTCGGCCCCCTGCCCTCTCGTTCCCACGCTCTGCGTGGGAACGAAAGAAGGCGAGGGAACAGTGGGCTGTTCAAGGTTTTTGATTTTTAAAATATGCCAAAAATGACTTGAAGATAAAATGCAAAAATGTAAAGTTATTTTGCGCGAGTCCCTTAGGCCGGATTCGTTTGATTCGAAAGCGCGAAGCCACAGGAATAGTGAACTATTTCGAGGAGTTCAGGATTGAGGAGAGGATGAAGACGGCCTGAAAATGGGATGAGAAAATGCCGGGTTATTTTTTGCCGGACACTTAACAGCAGAGCAGAGATGACCGGAGGCCCGTTAAAACGGTTTGAAAACACGATAAAAATAAAGAATAAAAGATAGAGCCTGCCCAATGCCGATTTTTTTTGAATAATCCTCTCACTTTTTCGTCTAATATATTAAGAGTAATATATTGTCTCTTTTATCAGACAGCAGTTTAATATCTTTTTGCCTTAAAGGAAGGCAGCGGTACTGCCGGCAAATTTATGAACGTTACAAGAGACTTGTAACGTCGATAGCCTGGAAATATGTTAAAAATGATGAAACCGCCAGAGACATAACCCAGGAGGCATTTCTGAAAGTGTTTAAAAACCTGGAAAAATTCAAGGGAAATTCACTTTTCAAAACCTGGCTTGCAAAAATAGCCGTTAATCATTGCCTGGATTATGTAAAAAAACAGAGTGAAATGGCCAAAGAAGATTCTCTCGATGACCCGGATATGTTCAATACGCAGGATATTTGCGAAAAAAAAACCGGTATCCAATCCTGAAACAAGACTGTTACAGGATGAACTCAAAGAAATCGTTATGGCTGCAATTGAAAAACTGGGTGAAAAACACAAAACAGCTATCCTGCTCAGGTATGAAGGTTTTTCTTATGCTGAAATCGCTGAAATTACCGAAGCCTCGGAAATGGTTGGGGTACCCGTATCTTTTACGCAAAAAACAGACTCAGAAAACTGCTTGCCCCCTATATGTAAGGAATCAGCCTGTGAAAAACAAAAGATGTAAAGACCGGGCCCCGGAAATAAGCGCCATGATAGACGGAGAGCTGCCGGAAAAAAAGGCGCTTGAACTTGAACAGCATTTAAAAACCTGCCCTGAATGCAAACGTCTTTGTGAAGAACTTATAAAAACATCCGATCTGATAGCCGAATCCTGTTCCCATGCCCCCGGAATTGATTTAAGCGGTGTATGGGAAAATATAGAAGCCGCATTCAAACCTCAAACAAATCTGCCGGCGAAAATAATCAGCATTATTTTCAGGCCTATGGTCTGGCTGCCTGCCGCAGCGGTTGCCGTAGCTCTGTTGCTTTTTGTTATGCCGGGCAGAGAAATAAACAGCCTTCCGGAGATCAGCAGGGTGGAATCGGTTTACAGTGAAACCGGCCGGGTAATGATAATCAAGACATCTCAAAGCGAAAATCCCGTTATCTGGATTATGCCGGACATTTCAGGGTGAATAACATTTCTCGCGGCTATGCCGCAAAAAAGGAGAAAAAATGAATCGCCTTTTTTCAGCATTTATTATTTTCGGTCTGGGACTTGTCTGCTGGAACGCGCCGCCTGCCCAGGCGTCTTCCGGCATGAAAGTCAGGATTGAAGTGATCAAGGCCTCGCGCGATTCAACCAAAGTTGATCCGCAGCTTGAATATCTCGTCAAAGAACTTTCGCCGGTGCTTAATTTTAAGGGATTTTCCCTTATCAAAACAAGCGAGTCATATCTTGATATAAAGGATAAAAGCAAATTAATATTATCGACCGGCCGCATCCTGGAACTCCAGCTTAAAGAGTTTTCGGAAAACAAGGCCAGGCTCATGATAAAAATTGTGGAAAACGGCAAGGAGATTTTCTATACAGTAGTCCTGCTGGTAAATAAAGGCAGTGTGCTCATAGGAGGCCCCCCCCCATGAAGGAGGAGCGCTTCTTGACAGGATCAGTGGAGAGTTTTAGACTATAGATGACTCTGTTGATTTAGTCCAATATTTCAAAAAATGGCAAAAAAACAGGTATCATTTGCCATTCGTTTGCCGGAGATCGTCGAAATTTGAGCCTCTGAGAAAGCCAATTTTTTAGTATTTTTTTTCAAGCACAGTAAATCAACAGAGTCATAGATGCGTCTGCAACAGCAACGTCAGGTCTGCAAGCTTTCCCCTCATTCCCAACGCGGGAGCGCCGCCATCCCTCGTCCCTCGTTCCAGCCATCCCTCGTCCCTCGTTCCAGCCACCCCTCGTTCCCACGCTCCTGCGCCCCCTCTCGTTCCCACGCTCCAGCGTGGGAATGCATACGGAACGAGGAAAAAAACCCCGGCACAGAAACAAAGGAAAAACATCATGAAACAAAAAATATCCATATTCATTCTAACTTTTTTCTGCATTTCGGCAGTCTCTTTTTCAGCGTTTGCTTCATCAAACAGGGTTGCTCTGATTATAGGGAACAGCGCCTACAAAAGCTCGCCCCTTGCCAACCCCGCCAATGACGCGGAAGATATGACCGCGGCCCTGAAACGTCTCGGATTTGATGTAATAAAAGAGGTAAACGCCGACCAAAGGCAGATGGAAGACGCAATTGACAAGTTTTACAACTGTCTTCGCAAGTCTGAAATCGGTCTGTTTTATTACGCGGGCCACGGCATGCAGATCGATAATGCCAATTATCTTATACCCGTCAGGGCAAACATCAAATCAGAATCAGACGTGAAATTTGAATCCGTCCACGCGGGCCGTGTGCTGGGCAAGATGCGCGACGTAGGCAACCGGCTGAATATCGTAATCCTCGATGCCTGCCGCGACAACCCCTTTAAGCGGAGTTTTCGTACTGAATCAAAGGGGCTGGCCCGGATGAACGCGCCCAAAGGCTCTATCCTGATCTACGCGACCTCTCCAGGCTCTCTGGCGGAAGACGGCAAAGGCAGGAATGGAACATACACCAGGAATCTGCTTGAAAATATCGAAAGAAGCGATCTCACCGTGCAGCAGGTCTTTAATGAAACCGGCAGGGGTGTTATGGCGGATACCGGCGACAAACAGGTTCCCTGGATGTCCTCAACGCCGGTGGCCGAGTTTTACCTTGCCGGTGGAAGCGGGGGGGAGGCGAAAACAGCGCGCAGACGAAAAGACAGACGGCAGAGCTTGAAAACCTGTCGGCTGAAGTAAAGACGCGGCAGGATGAACTTGAGCGTCTCAGGCGGATAAAAGCTGTTGATAGAAAAACAAGGCAAAAAAACGCGCTCCTGATTGCGGAAAAGAAAAAGGAGCTGTCCGAGCTCGATGCCCGGATCAAAGACGCTGAAACCGGCTCCGCGCGATCCGATGACAGCCTCGACAACATGCTTGCCATGGTAGAACAAAAAGAAACCAGGCACAAAAAACTGCAAGAGCTGCGCATACAAAGAGAAAAAGAGATCATTGCCGCTTTGAAACCGGAGATAGAAAAATACAGGCAAATAGCCGCTTCGGAATACGGAAAAAGCATGAAATCGGCGGCCTGGAAGAACCTGATAGCCAAATGCCCGGCTGGATGGGCCGATGGAGTGGAAGAGGGGGATTGCGGCCATTTGCTGATCATGGTTAATTCAGGGGGGAAAAGTTTTGTCGAAAGCCTCGGGATGGAGTTTGTGCATATCAGGCCCGGCGCGTTTATGATGGGAAGTCCGTCAGGTTTATTCTCTGGGGAATCGGGCAGGGATGATGATGAAAACCAGCATAGAGTAACACTTACAAAGGGATTTTATATGCAGACCACCGAGGTGACCCAGGGGCAGTGGAAGGCGGTTATGGGGGCCAGGCCATGGTCTGGTGAAGATTATGTTCGTGATGCGAATAATAGTCCGGCTGTTTATGTATCCTGGAACGATGCACAGAAGTTTATCAAAAAGCTCAATCGCAGAGAAGGTGTAAATAAATACCATCTGCCCACGGAGGCGGAGTGGGAGTATACGTGCCGGGCGGGGAGTACGGCCAGGTTTTGTTTTGGAGACAGTGACAGTCAATTGGGGGATTACGCGTGGTGGGATGGTAATGCCGACAATATCGGAGAGGACTATGCCCACAGAGTCGGCGCAAAAAAGCCTAATGCTTGGGGACTTTATGATATGCACGGCAATGTCTGGGAGTGGTGCTGGGACAGTTGTAATTATAAATCCGGTGTAGTTACCGATACATATCGTGATGGTATTGTTGATCCTCTTTGTACTAAAGGCTCCAGCCGGGTGTGCCGCGGAGGCAGCTGGTTCAACAACGCCCGCGGCTGACGTTCAGCGGGTCGTGGCAGCAATTCGCCGGGCGGCCGCAGCAACTTCCTGGGCTTTCGCCTTTCCAGGACAGCTTTTT
>JAUVKB010000189.1 GCA_030596405.1 Deltaproteobacteria bacterium | reverse complement strand
TGCCTAAAACAAGATCAAAAAAATTATCGTCAAAATTCAGACTTTCTCCAGCCATATTGCTGAAATGCGCCATCTCTTCCAGGCCATCTTTTTTCGCCCACATGGAAGCATGTTTTATCGATTCATCAGAGATATCTATCCCCCACACATAATTGCCTGACCTGGCAAGCTCAATGCCAAACCATCCATTGCCGCATCCAAAATCAAGAATTTTCAAGCCTTCGACATCGCCCAACAGCTTTCTGTAAAATTCATAAACTTTACTGTTTCCGATTATTTTATCGTTTTTGCCGTTCTTGTTTTTCTGCTTGAGATTATGGTATGTTCTTTCAATATTTTGTCTTTCAAGTATTCTTTTATCCATCTGCCTGACAACCCCCCACAACATGATCAAGGTATATCTTTTCAATTTTGTTGATCCAGATATTACTGTTAAATCTAGTTTCAATTTTTTTCCTGGCTCTGCTGCATACAATTTCATAAAATGCGGAATCGGTCACAAAATGTTCAATATTTTTCGCAAGCTCCTCAGAATCCGCCGGCGGAACCAAAAGCCCGTCTTTTTTGTTTTCAATGACTTCACCTATTCCGCCGACGTCGGAAGCAACGACAGGAACACAATGTTTCATGGCTTCAAGCATGACCAGAGGAACTCCTTCCGTGCGGGAAGATATAACCAGCAAATCCAGTAGAGGATAAACCATGTCAATGTTATTAACAAAACCTGTAAATTGAACTTTATCTTTAAGCCCCGGCTCCGATGCCAAATTTATCAGGTTTTCCTTTTCAGGCCCTTCACCTACAACTATAAATTTCAGATGCTTAAATTTTTTGACTAATATAGACGCGGCATTTAGAAAATTAGGGATATCCTTTTCAGGGCTCAGTCTTCCGACAACTCCTATCATAAAATCCCCGCGCTCCTTGACTATATTTAATGCATCCTGATTTAGTAATCCAGGGCCGCCTGTTTTTTCATGTCTGATTTCAACATCAACGGCATTGTGCAGCAAAGTGATCTTTCCTGAATCAATGCCTGATTTAATCAATGTCATGCGCAGTTGATTTGAAACGGGAATCAGTTCATTGAAAAATTTAAGGAAAAATACGTCACATTTCTGATAAATTCGCAACTTCCTGCTGGAGGGAACAAAGCCGTGTATTGTCGAAACAATCGGTATGCCTGCGCCCTTTGCTGCTAAAAAACCTATAATATCAGAACGGTAACCATGGGTGTGAATAATATCGACTCTGTTTTTTTTTATAAATTTAATGATCCGAAAAATATTATCGATATCTAAAGTTTTTTTCATCCAAAAAACAGTATGGGGAATTTTTCTGTTTTCCAGTTGCTCAATAAATTTATTGTTCCTGCGGCGAACATTTACAAATGAACCGATTATAAGTTTAAATCGTGATCGGTCAATCATGGCTGCGATATGCAGCAATACGCGCTCGGCGCCGCCCATCATTGTAGGAGCAATCAAGTGTAATATTATAATCTTTTTTTTCATGCCTAATAGATTGATATACTAACTGTTGCGTGACTTGCAAGGCAAATTGCAATAATAACCAAACATTAAATTGGGCGGCGTCTTGCATTTAAATATTTTTTAGCCTAAATATTAATCAGTGGTTACTTACCTTAACTGAGAAAGATATTATGACAAGAAAAAAAGTGATTGTCTTGTGCGCCGGGCTTGCTGTTTTCATATTGTTTGGCAACTTAATCGCGGGAGAGTCTTTGCCCGACACCATGCTTTTCAAAGAGAGCTTCAATGATGCGAAGCTCAAGGATCGGGAGTGGTATGACATGACCCGAATCAGTATTGTCGGGAGCGCATTAGCAGGCAAAGGCTGCATTGAGTATGATTGGCCCGACAAGAATTCCAAAGGAACGGCCTCGTCAAGCATGCGGCGTTTGTTCAAGCCCTCCGGCGAGGTTTACATACGGTTCTACCTTAAACTTTCCAAAGGCTGGGGCTGGACAAACAGAAACTATCACCCCCATCTCATTCTTTTACTGACCACTGAAAATTCAAAATGGCACGGCCCGGCAGCAAGCCACCTTACCGTTTATATCGAACCGGTGAACGGCAAGCTTCGACTCTCGACTCAGGACAGACAGAACAAGGATATGCCCCACGGACTGACGCAGGGGCCTCTGAAAGGCGGCTACAACGGAAAATTTTATGATAGCAAAGATGTGTTTTTCAAGGACGACCGGTGGCACTGCATCGAGGCGCACTTCAAGCTCAATACGCTCGATATCAAGAATGACCGCCCTAATCGTGATGGAATTGTCCGTGGCTGGTTCGACGGGAAGCTTGTTGTCGAACACACTGACATAATTCTGCGTTCCATCGACTTCCCGAAAATGAAGTTCAATCACTTTCTGGTGGCTCCCTACTTTGGCCCGGGGTTATTGCCGCATGCCCAGAAACTATGGATTGACGAGTTGGTCGTCGACACAAAGCGAATTTGGCCCTGCCCATGAAAAAGGTATCTGCGGAAAAGAAAGCTTCAGAAATGAATAAAAACTAATATACTGTTGAAATAATGGATATAAAAACGGAAGCGATTGTAAAACCTTCCATTTTGGCGCCTGCCGGAAATAAAGCCTCTTTTTTAGCTGCCATAGCAGCCGGAGCAGATGCTGTTTATTGCGGGTTAAAACAATTTTCAGCGCGCATGGAAGCAAAAAATTTCACTCTAAAAGATCTTGTGCCTTTAACGGATTTAGCCCATGAAAAGGGTGTAGAGGTTTATCTTGCCTTAAATACACTTGTAAAACCGGGTGAAATAAAAGAGGCTGGACGGCTTGTCGATCAGATTAACCGGGTGGTAAAGCCGGACGGTCTTATCATTCAGGATCTTTGCTTTGTAGAGTTGGCAAGGCAAGTTGGTTTTTCAGGAAAACTGCACCTGTCTACTCTGGCCAATGTCAGCTTTCCTGCGGCATTAAAACTGGTCCGGAAAAATTTAGGCATTAACCGCGTGGTTATTCCCCGCGAACTTAACATAGACGAAATCAGGATTATGGCCCAGGCCTGCCCTGAAAATCTTGATCTCGAAATTTTTGTTCATGGAGCCCTGTGTTATGGAGTGTCCGGCAGATGTTACTGGAGCAGCTACATGGGAGGGAAAAGCGGACTCAGGGGAAGGTGTGTTCAGCCATGCCGCAGGCTTTATCATCAAAAAAACCATACCGCCAGGTTTTTTTCCTGTATGGATTTGAGCCTTGATGTCCTGACCAAGGTATTGCTCTCTATTCCAAAAGTGCGTTCATGGAAGATTGAAGGCCGTAAAAAAGGGCCGCATTACGTTTATTATACGGTAAAAGCCTACCGGATTTTAAGAGATTACATCTCAAAAGAGGGCGGCAAAGACCCTTCCATGAAAAAAATGGCTCTTGACCTGCTTGCTCAATCTTTGGGACGGACAGGCACCCATTACAATTTTCTGCCGCAAAGGCCGCAGAACCCGGTTTGCACGGACGGTCAAACCGGTTCCGGACTTCTTGTCGGCAAGATACAGGGCGCAAGACAAAACCCTTATCTTATACCGAGGGTAGAACTTCTTCCAGGCGATGTTTTGCGAATAGGCTATGAAGATGAGTCATGGCACGGCATCTACAGGGTAACAAGATATACGCCCAAAAAGGGCAGGTTGCACTTGAAGTTCTCATCTAAAAAGGGTCCGGGCAAGGGGACAGCGGTTTTTCTTCTGGACAGGCGTGAAAAGGAGCTGAAAAAAATGCTGTCCGGACTGGAAGAGGATCTGGCCATGGTAACAAAACGGGCAACAAAATCCAGTATGCTTAAATCCGGGATACCTCCATCGACCTTTAATGCCGAACTGCCGAAAAAACTACGGAAAAAAAGGCGGGGCTTTGACCTTTATATATATAGAAATTTAATAAAAACGGCTCCCCGCGTACAAGCAGGGCTCTGGCTCTCTTTTGACATTCGTCAGAAAATCGAAGACAGCCTGAAATCCAGACTCTGGTGGTGGCTTCCTCCTGTTATCTGGCCCGAAGAGGAAAAACAATTACAAAGGATTGTTAACCTTGCCTTGAAAAAAGGCGTCAAAAATTTTGTGCTTAACGCCCCATGGCAAATGGCTTTTTTCCCGACCCAAAAAGACTTAAATATCTGGGCCGGTCCATTTTGCAATATTTCAAATCCTCTTGCTATTGAAATGCTGGCATCTTTG